>NZ_PSTL01000018.1:0-75282 GCF_002930845.1 Rathayibacter sp. AY1A7
TCCCCCGGCCGCCCCGGCGGCACCCTCCCGCCCACCGGCCGTACGAGCCCGGTCTCGCCGCGCTCGCGCTGGGCCTGCTCGCGCTCGCGTCCTCCGTGCATCCGCTCTGGGCCCTCCCCGCCGTCGCCGTGGCGGTCGCCGCGGTGATCGCGTCCGTGCGGGCGCTGCGGCGGGCCGGCGAGCGGAGGAGCGCGGTGGCCGGGCTCGCCTGCGCGGCTCTCGCACTGCTCGTCTGCACCGTCACGGCACCCGCCTCCGTGCGGGCCGGCCTGGCCGTGCTGGCCTGGATCACCGCCCTGCGGCCCGGCCCGTGAGCGGGCGCGGCTCCGGTCCAGCCCGCCTCGCTACAGTGACGGCGGCCCGCGCCCGAGCGGGCCGGGAGGACGGCCACGATGGCTCAGACGGACGGTTGGATCTCGACGGCGATCTGGTGGCACGTCTACCCGCTCGGCTTCACGGGCGCCGAGGCGAGCGCCTCGGAGGGTCCGGGCCCGGACGACGAGCCGCAGCACCGCCTCCGCGCCCTGCTCCCCTGGCTCGACGACCTGCTGGCGCTGGGCTGCAACGGGCTGCTGCTGGGGCCGGTCTTCGCCTCCTCCACCCACGGCTACGACACGGTCGACCACTTCCGGGTCGATCCCCGCCTCGGCGACGAGGCAGACCTCGACGCGCTGATCGCCGCGTGCCGCGAGCGCGGGATCCGGGTGCTGCTCGACGGGGTCTTCAACCACGTGGGACGGGAGCACCCCTGGTGGCGTGCCGCGGTCGCAGCCGGCGAGGGCTCCCCCGAGGCGGCGCGCTTCTCCCGCAGCGAGCGGTCGCAGGAGGTCGACGGCCTCCGCGTCGACGTGTTCGAGGGGCACGACGCCCTGGTCGAGCTCGACAACGGGAACCCCGAGGTCGCGGAGCACGTGTCCTCCGTGCTCGCGCACTGGCTCGAGCGAGGCATCGACGGCTGGCGGCTCGACGCGGCGTACGCGGTCGCGCCGGCGGCCTGGCACGCGGCGATCGACCCGGTGCGGCAGCGCTTCCCCGACGCGTGGTTCGTCGGCGAGGTCATCCACGGCGACTACACCGGCTACGTGCGGGAGTCGGGGCTCGACTCGGTCACGCAGTACGAGCTCTGGAAGGCCGTCCGCAACTCCCTCGAGGAGGCGAACCTCTTCGAGCTGGCCTGGTCCCTGAAGCGCCACGACGACTTCGTCCGCGAGTTCCTGCCCCTCACCTTCGTCGGCAACCACGACGTGACCCGGATCGCCAGCGCCGTCAGCGACGAGCGCCACCACGGCCACGCCGCGGCGATCCTCGGCTTCGTCGCCGGCGTGCCGAGCATCTACTCCGGCGACGAGCGGGGCCTGCGCGGCGTCAAGGAGGAGCGGATCGGCGGCGACGACGCGATCCGCCCGGAGTTCCCGGCCGAGCCCGCCGAGTGGCCGGGCGGGGAGGCCTACCGGGCCCACCAGGAGGTCGTCGCGTTCCGCCGACGGAACCCGTGGCTGGTCGGCGCGAGCACCCGCACGGTCGACCTCTCCAACACCGCCGTGATGCTCGTGGCGGAGGGCCCGGAGGGACGCACCGCGCGGCTCGCGCTGAACATCGGCGACGAGACGGCGACCGTCGGCGGCGTCCAGGTCGCTCCCCACTCCTGGTCGCTGCACGACTGACCCGGCGCGCGGGCGGCCCGGCAGTGCGCGACGGAGCGTCGACCTCCGGGGGCCCGTCCTCTACGCTCGGGCGCATGCCGAGACCTGCACGAGGACCCTTCGACGGGCGAGCCGACTCGATCGACGACGCCGGGATGCCGGCGTCCGGACTCGAGCAGGCGTTCGCCGCCCCCGTCGACCCCGAGAGCGACCCCGGACCGGGCGAGAGGAGCGGCCTGTCGAGCCGCATCGCCCAGGAGCTGCTCGAGGACGGCTTCGGCCTCGACGCGAGCGACGAGGAGCCCCCGGCCCGCGCCGTGGAGATCGACGATCCCGCCCGCGCCGTGGGTGACGATCCCGCCCACCCCGTGCACGGCTCGATGTCCGGCGAGTTCGAGCGCCGCTGAGCCCGGCCGCCGTCGGTCGGTCGTCGACAGCCCGGCGGCACCGCTCCGCCCGCCGGCCGTCGTCACCCCGCCGGTACCGCGCCGCCGGCCGCCGGAGCCGGGTCCGGGCCGGCCGCCTGCAGCTCGGCGAGGAATCCGGGCCGGAGCACGCGTGCCTCGATCGACGCGGCTCCCGAGGTCCAGCCGTCGCCGAGCGGACGCTCGGGCGTGAGCAGCACGTGGCCCGGCGTCCCCGCTCGGCCGAGGGCGGCGGCGACGCGGCCCTCCGGATCGTAGAGGGCGTGGTCGACGAGCGGCCCGTAGACGGCGTGCACCGCGAAGTCCTCGCGGCTGCCGAGGAGGACGGGCAGCAGCTCCTCGCCCGGGCGCAGGCCGTGGGGCCACCAGCGGAAGCGCTCGACGAGCGCGTGGCAGGCGGCGCACGAGGGCGAGAAGAAGACGAGGTGCGTCGCCGGGCGGGACAACTCCTCGAGCGTCAGGAGCTCGCCGGCCACTGTGACGAACGCGAGGTCGGCGGCCGAGAGGTCGCCCTCGGGCGCGCGCCCCGGCGCGGACTCCCTGTCGGCTGCGGACAGGCGGGCGGCCGCCCGGACGCGAGCGGCCGTCGACGCCGCACGGCGGTCGCGCACCAGCACGAGCGAGACCGCGGCGAGAGCGGCGGCGAGCCCGGACGCCGCCGCCGAGGCACCGCCGCCGCCGAGCAGCGCGGCCGGAGCGAGCCCGCCGAGGGCCCCGGCGACCGCGAGCGCGAGCAGCACCGCGTTCCTCGCGACGGTGCGTCCGGTCATCCGTGCCGAGCCCAGCCCGCCGAAGCACTCGCAGTCGACGTCCTCCGTCGCGCGGACCGCGCGGACGGCGACGACGAGGAACACGGCGTCGAGGAGCGCCACCGGCACGAGGGCGGCACGGTGCGCCGGAGCGGGCGCCAGCACCACCGCGGCGCCCAGCGCGATCTCGACGACGGGGAAGGCGGCCGCGAACCAGCCGCGGCGCCGGAGGAGGAGGGGGACCCCGAGCGCCTCGAGGCTCGCCCGGAACCGCTCCGTGCGGCCGAGCTTCAGGGCGCCGCTGACGACGAGCACCGCGCCCGCGCACCACGCGGCGATCGCGAGAACCGCCTCCAGCATCCGTCGCCCTCCTCGCTCGGCATCGACCCGCACAACGCTACCGGCGCGGACCGGCCTCCCGCGGCCGAGACGGGGAACGGGGCGGAGACGGCGCGATCCGGCGCGTTCCGCCCTCCGGACGAGCCGCTGCCGGCACATCCGGCGCCCGGATCCCTCCAGGCGGGGCGCCCCCGGGCTCCCTCCCGGTCCCGGACGGCCGCTCCGCCGTACACTGCGAGAGGATCGGAGGGGTCATGCGGGGACGGCGAGCGCGCGACGAGCGGCACGGCACGGCGGCGAGTCCGCCTGCGGCCGCCGCTCCCCCGGCTGCGGTCACGGCTCCGGCCCCCTCGGACTCGCCGGACGACGCCTCGGGCGACGTCTCGACCGGGATGCGGATCGCCGCCGCCTGGTCGTGGCGCTTCCTCGCCGTCGCCGGGCTCCTCTACCTCCTCGTGCGCCTCGTCTCGCTGCTGCCCGTGATCGTCGTGCCGGTGCTGATCGCGCTGCTGCTCACCGCGCTCCTCACCCCGCTGCGGAACCGGCTCGAGCGCCTGCGGCTCCCCCGCCCGCTCGCGGTCCTGGTCTCGATCGTCCTGATGCTCCTCCTGCTGACCGGCCTCGTCGGGCTGGTGATCGTGCAGTCGCGCTCCGGCTTCAGCGGAGTGGGGCAGCGCGCTCTCGACGCGGTCGACGGCGTCGAGGCGTGGCTGCGGAGCCCGCCGCTGTCGTTCTCGGACGTCCAGCTCTCGGACTGGGCGCAGCGCGCGGTCGACTGGGCCGACGCGCAGGCGTCGACGATCGCGTCCGGGGCCCTCGCCGTCGGCTCCCAGCTGGCCGAGGTCTTCGCCGGAACCCTCCTCACCCTGTTCTCGCTGATCTTCCTGCTCCTCGACGGCCGCCGGATCTGGCACTGGTTCCTCCGCCTCCTCCCCCGCCGCGCGCGCCCCGCGATGGAGCGCGGCGGCGCCGCCGGCTGGCGGACCCTCAGCCAGTTCGTGATCGCGCAGCTCGGCGTCGCCGGGATCAACGCCGTCGGCATCGGCATCGGCGCGCTCGCGCTGCAGCTGCCGCTCGTCGTGCCGATCGCGATCGTGGTGTTCCTCGGCTCGTTCGTCCCGATCCTCGGCGCGATCGTGACCGGTGCGCTCGCCGCGCTGGTCGCTCTGCTGTTCAGCGGGCCCGTCGCCGCGCTGGTGATGGTCGGCGTCGTGATCCTGGTGCACCTGCTCGAGGGGCACGTGCTGCAGCCGCTCATCCTCGGGACCGCCGTGAAGGTGCATCCGCTCGCCGTGGTGCTCGGAGTCGCGACCGGGCTCGAGGTGGCCGGGCTCGCCGGGGCGCTGTTCGCGGTGCCGACCATCGCGACGCTGAACGCGGCGGTCACCGCCATGCGGGCTCGCGCGCCCGGAGCGGAGTGAGCGCGTTCGATCCGGCCGCCCGACCCGGATCGACGGTGCTGCCCGCCCTCGCCTGCCCGGTCTGCGGCGGCGCGCTCGCCCCCGATGCGCTGCCCCGCCCCTCCTCGCTCCGCTGCCCCCTCGGGCACAGCGCCGACCTCGCGCGTCAGGGCTACGCCTCGCTGCTGCGCGGGAGGCACGCGACCTCGGGCGACACCGCGGCGATGGTGCAGGCCCGCGCCGACCTGCTCGGCTCCGGCCACTACCGCGTGATCCAGGACGCGGTCGCCGCGGCCGTCCCCGCCGACGCGCGGCTCGTGGTCGACCTCGGCTGCGGCACCGGGGCGTACCTCGCGGCCGTGCTCGAGGCGCATCCGGCGGCGGACGGGCTGGGCCTGGACCTCTCGGCCCCGGCCGCCCGCCGCGCCGCCCGCGCGCATCCCCGGGCGGCGATCGCGACCGCGGACCTCTGGCAGCCCCTCCCGCTGGCCGACGCCTCCGCCG
Source organism: Rathayibacter sp. AY1A7 (assembly GCF_002930845.1). NCBI lineage: Bacteria > Bacillati > Actinomycetota > Actinomycetes > Micrococcales > Microbacteriaceae > Rathayibacter > Rathayibacter sp. AY1A7. The sequence goes on from NZ_PSTL01000018.1 coordinate 5,061, forward strand.
ACGCGCTGCTCACCGTCTTCGCGCCGCGGAACGCCCCGGAGATGCGGCGGGTGCTCCGTCCGGGCGGCGTCGCCGTCGTCGTCACTCCGCGCGAGAGGCACCTGCACGAGATCCGCGAGCGGTTCGGGATGCTGGGCATCGACGCCGGCAAGGCGGAGCGGCTCGACGAGCAGCTGGCGGGGTTCGCGCTCGAGGAGCGCATCGAGCTCGACACGACGGTGCTGATGAGCGTCGACGAGCTGCGCGCCGAGGTGCTGATGGGGCCGAGTGCCCACCACGTGGATCCCGAGGCGCTGGACGCGCGGCTCGCGGCGGTGGAGGGGACGACCGCGGTGACGGTCGCGGTCACCGTGTCGCGCTTCGTGCGCGCGGAGTAGCGGCGGGCGCGCCGCCGGCCCCGCGTCAGTACGTCTCGCGCAGGCGCTCCTGGTCGACCACCGCTTCGCGGTCCGCGAGGCGGCGCAGGCCCGCGAGGGGCTGGGCCATCCGGTGGTTGCCGCGGAGGACCGGCTCGGCCCGGTCGAGGAAGGCCCAGTACCCGGCGGTCACCGGGCAGGCGTTCTCGCCCAGGCGCACCTTCGGGTCGAAGCGGCAGCCGCCGCAGTAGTCGGACATCCGGTTGATGTAGGCGCCGCCCGAGGCGTACGGCTTCGTCGCGACGACGCCGCCGTCGGCGTGCTGGGACATCCCGATCACGTTCGCCGGCATCACCCACTCCGTGCCGTCGACGAAGACGTCCACGAACCAGTCGTTGAGCTCCGCCGGATCCCACCCCCGCTGCAGTCCCCAGTTGCCGAGCACCATCAGGCGCTGGATGTGGTGCGCCCAGCCGTGCCGGTGCACGTCGTCGAGAGTCTCGTGCAGGCAGTTCGCCTCGATGCCGCTCGGGTCGAGCGCGAGCAGCTCGGCGGGCAGCGGCGTGGAGGCGCCGAGCGCGCGGCTGCGGTTCCGGTACTCCGGCCCGAGGTGCCAGAACAGGTTCCAGACGTAGTCGCGCCAGCCGAGGATCTGGCGGATGAACCCCTCCGTCGCCGCGATCGGCGCGCCCCCGGCGGCGTACTCCGCCTCGGCCGCCTCGACGACCGTCCGCGGATCGAGCACGCCGAGGTTCATCGGGGCGCTGAGCAGCGAGTGCGCCATCGTCCAGTCGCCCGAGAGCATCGCGTCCTCGTAGGTCCCGAAGTCGCCCAGCCGCGACGACACGAAGTCGGCGAGCGCCGCCTCTGCCTCGGCGGGCGTCGCGGCGAAGCGGCGCGGACCGTCGGCGCCGACCAGGCGGACCGCCCCCTCGGCCTCCCAGCGCGCGAGGTCGGCGCGCACCTCCTCGTCGATGTCGTCCTCCTCCGGCCACCACGGGTCCGGCAGGCCGAGCCGGGAGGCGCCCTTGGGCGGAGGCTGGCGGTTGTCGTGGTCGTAGTTCCAGCGGCCGCCCTCGGGCTGGTCGCCGCGCATCAGCACGCCGGTGCGCTCGCGGCTCCACCGGTAGAAGTCCTCCAGCAGCAGGCGCTTGCCCGAGCGGGAGAGCGCCCACTCGCGGAAGTCCTCCTCGGCCGTGATGAAGCCGCGGCTGGGCAGGACGCTCATCCCGAGCCTGCGGGCGAGGCGGCGGCCGCCGCGGGTCGGCGGGTCGATCACCTCGAGGTCGTCGCGCCCGGCGAGGGCCTCGCCGAAGGTCTCGGAGCGGACGTACTCGGCGCGGTCCCCGAGCTCGCGGGCGCGGTGGCGGAGCGCCGACAGCAGCAGCTGCGCCTTGGCGCGGTGCATCGGGCGGCGCCCGAACGCCGATCGGGCCTCGACCAGCAGCATCGGACCGCCGTCGTCGAAGGCAGGGCCGAGCTGGCCGATGACGCTCCAGCGGGTGCGAGGGGGTCTGCTCATCCTCGGAGGCTAGGGCGGGCGGATCCGGCGCCGGTAGGAGTTGCGCGGCACGGATGTGCAGCCGCCACGTCTTGCACCCCCGCCCCCGATGCAGAAGTCTCGGAGCGAGCGCGGCGGATCCGACCGCGCACCGACGCGACGAAGCGAGGAGGCCGCCATGGCCCACCACGACCACGACAACGAGCACCACGAGGGTCACGAGCACCACGACCACCACGAGGGTCACGACGAGCACACCGCCGGCCACGGCCGTCACGTCGCCGAGGGCACGAGCACCGAGGACACCGAGGGCGGCGAGTACACCTCGACGGAGGGCGTCTCGCACACCGCCGGCGAGGCCGCGGGCAGCTACGTCGACACCTCGGTCAACGAGCAGAGCACCGCCGACAAGGGCAGCTACGTCGACACCAGCGCCGCGGGCACCTCCGCCGAGGGCGAGGGCGAGTACACCGACCGCGACGAGTGACCCGCGCCCGGGCGCCGCGCGTCCCGCCGGGACACCGCGCTCCGGCCGGTGTCCCGGCGGGGAGCCGGCGCCTCGGCGGGACGCGGTGGTCCGCCGGCCCTTCAGGCGGGCTTCAGCGGAGCCGCGGCTAGCCTGGGCTCGCGCGGGGCCCCGCGCGCCGAGCCCGGGGAGGCCGCCATCCGCATCCTGGTCGTCGACGACGAGATCAACCTGCTCCGCGCCCTCGAGACGGGCCTGGAGGCCGAGGGCTTCGCCGTGGACACCGCGACCACCGGCACCGACGCCCTCTGGTACGCGCAGGAGGCCGACTACGCCGCCATCGTCCTCGACCTGATGCTCCCGGACGTCAGCGGCTTCCGCGTCTGCGAGCGGCTGCGCGCCGCCGAGGACTGGACTCCGATCCTGATGCTCACCGCGAAGGACGGCGACCTCGACCAGGTCGAGGCCCTCGACACCGGCGCCGACGACTACCTCACCAAGCCGTTCTCGTTCCCGGTGCTCGTCGCGCGGCTGCGCGCCCTCATCCGCCGCGGAGCCGCCGAGCGGCCCACGGTGCGCGTCGTCGGCGATCTCGTGCTGGATCCGGCGTCCCGGAGCGTCGAGCGGGGCGGAGTCGCCGTGCCGCTGACCGCGCGCGAGTTCAGCGTCCTCGAGTACTTCGTCTCGCGGGCGGGCGAGGTCGTCTCCAAGCGCGACGTCCTCGGAGCCGTCTGGGACTTCGACTACGACGGCGACCCGAACATCGTCGAGGTCTACGTCCGCACCCTGCGCAACAAGATCGACCGGCCCTTCGGCCGCGACACCCTCCGCACCCGGCGCGGGGCGGGCTACACGCTGGTGGCCGGGTGAGCCGCCGGAGCCTGCGGACCCGCATCACCGCGGCCGCGACCGCCGTGGTGGCCGCCGCCGCGCTCCTCGGGAGCGTGCTCTTCGTCCTGGTCCTCTCCTCCGTGCTCGCCTCGAGCGCCGCCTCCGCCGCCGACGCCGAGGCGGAGCGGGTCGCTGCGCTGGTCGAGCAGGGCGGCCCGGAGGCCGTCCGCGGCTCGGAGGGACTGGTCCAGCTCGTGGTCGACGGGCGGGTCGCCGCCGCGGGCGAGGACGCGGAGGACCTCCCTCCGCTCGCGCTGGCCGAGAGCGACGACCCGGTCACGGTCGACGTGGACGACGAGGGGCCGGTGGTGGTCGCCGCCCGCGAGCTCGACGACGACTCCCTCGTCGTGGTCGGCGTGCCCGACGAGGGCCGCGAGGAGGCGGTGTCCACGACGATCGGGCTGCTCGCGGTCGCCGTCCCGCTGCTGATCGCGCTGGTGGCGGTGGTGTGCGCCGTCGTCGTCGGCCGGGCGCTGCGCCCCGTGGAGCGGATGCGCGATGAGGCCGAGGCGGTCACCTCCTCCGCCCTGGACCGCCGGATCGCCGCTCCCGGCTCCGGCGACGAGGTCGACCGGCTGGCGCACACCCTCAACCGGATGCTCGATCGGCTGCAGAGCGGGCAGGAGCGGCAGCGGCGCTTCGTCTCGGACGCCTCGCACGAGCTGCGCTCCCCCGTCGCGGCGCTGCGTCAGACCGCGGAGGTGGCGCTCGCGCACCCGGACCGGCTCGACTCCGCCCGGCTGGCGAGGACGGTCGCGGAGGAGTCGGTGCGGCTCGGCGGGCTGATCGAGGGCCTGCTGCTGCTCGCCCGGGCGGACGAGGCGCGCCTGGCCGTGGCGGCGGCTCCCGTGGACCTCGACGATCTCGCCCTCGGCGAGGTGCGGCGCCTGCGCGACTCCGGAGCCCGGGTCGACGCGAGCGGGATCTCACCCGTGCAGGCGGTGGCCGACGAGGCCCTGCTCTCGCGGGCGCTGCGGAACCTGGTCGACAACGCGGTGCGGCACCGCTCCTCGCAGCTGGCGCTCTCGACCCGGATCGACGGAGCGGAGGCGGTGCTCGCGGTGGACGACGACGGGCCGGGGATCCCGGCGGCGGAGCGCGAGCGGGTGCTCGAGCGCTTCGTTCGCCTCGACGAGGGCCGGGCGCGCGACGCCGGAGGCTCGGGCCTCGGCCTGGCGATCGTCGCCGGGATCGCCCGGGCCCACGGCGGACGGGTCGTCGTCGACGACTCGGCGCTGGGCGGCGCCCGGGTCGAGGTACGGGTGCCGCTCGTCCGCTGAGCGGGCGCTTCAGGCTCGCTTCAGCGCCCGACCGCGAGAGTGCTGGAGGCGTCGACGAGCGGCGCCGGGACGGAGCCATCGTGCAGAAGAAGACGAAGATCATCGCCGGGATCGCCGGAGCGGTCGTGCTGATCGGAGCCGGAACGGGCATCGCCTACGCCGCGACCGACGGCTTCGAGGGATCCGACTCCCTCATCGGCAGCGACCTGGACCGCGCGAGCGAGGCAGCGCTCGCCGAGATCGGCGGCGGGACCGTCACCTCGGCCGAGCGCGACGACGACGGCGCCACCGGCTACGAGCTGGACCTGACCGACCGCGCCGGCCTCGAGTACGAGGTGCGCCTCGACGACTCCTTCGCCGTCCTGTCCGTCGACCCCGACGACCGCGCCCTCCAGGCCGGCTCCGACAACGACGGCGTGCCTGCCGGCGACCCGACCGCGGCCGCCGTGGACCCGGACGACCTCACCGGCGACGACCTCGCCCGCGCGAGCGAGGCGGCGCTGGGCGCCGTCGGCTCCGGGACCGTCACCGAGGCCGAGCGCAGCGACGACGCCGGCCACGCCTTCAAGGTGGAGGTCACCCGCGAGGACGGCACGGACGTGGACGTCGAGCTCGACGCGGCGTTCGCCGTGCTCTCGACGCAGGAGTAGCGCTCTAGCGGCCGCCGGGGCCCTTCGCGGCCCCGGGCGCGGCACCGCTGCCCGCGGGGGCGCCGACGCCGGTCGCCGCACCGCGAGCGCCGGGGCCGTTGCCGTTGCCGCCCGCGTTGCCGTTGCCGTTGCCGTTGCCGTTGCCGTTGCCGTTGCCGTTGCCGTTGCCGGGAGCGTTCCCGCCGTTGCCGGGAGCGTTCCCGCTGTTCCCGGGTGCGTCGCCGCTGTTCCCCGGAGCGTCCCCGCTGTTCCCCGGAGCGTCCTCGCCGGGAGCGGCCGGGGTTTCCTCCGCGGGCTCCTCCGGCTCGGTCGGCGTCTCCTCCGGCTCCGACTCCTCGGGCGAGGGGGCGGGGTCGTCCTCGGTCTCGACGGGGGCCGGCGTGTCCTCCGGCTCCTCCTCGATCGGGGTCGTCTCCTCGGGAGCCGGTTCGGTCGTCTCGGCCGGTGCCGGCTCCGGGGCTCCCGCGATCAGGGCCTCGAGGTCGCCGCGGACGACGTCGACCTGCGCCTGCACCGTCGCTGCGCGGTCGGAGCTGACGGAGCCCTCGGCGAGCGCGGCGTCGAGCGCCGACTGCAGCGAGGCGAGCTCGGTGAGAGCGCCCTGGTAGTCGTCGGCCGAGGCCTTCTCGGCGACGGCCACCACCGCGTCGTCGAGGGTCTGGGCGGTGCCCTCGTCGATGCCCTGCGGCGCGGAGGAGCATCCGCTCAGCAGCAGGACCGAGGCGAGCACGGCGCCGGCGGCGCGCAGTCGGAGGCCCCTCACGAGCGGATGCTCTCGCGCAGCTGACGGAGGTGGTCGCCCAGCTCGCCGTCCACCTGCGGCAGAGGCGACTGGGGACCGTCGATCAGGATGATCGCGAGCCCGACGGCGACCGCGACCAGCGCGAGCACCAGCACGATCAGCCACGGGCTCGGGCCGCGGCGCTGCGGAGGGGCGGCCGCGGAGCGGAGCGGAGCCGTGCGCGGCGCCGGAGCGGTCTGCGGCGCCGGAGCGGTCTGCGGTGCCGGAGCGGTCCGCGGTGCCGGAGCGATCCGCTCGGTCGCGGTGAAGCGCTGCGTCGGAGCGATCGCCTCCGTGGCCGGGTACGCGTCGGCCGCGAGCCGGCGGGTCGGGTCGAGCGCCTCCGTCCGCGTGATCGGCTCGGTCTCGGCGAGCGGCTCCGTCGACATCACCCGGGTGGCGGGGACGTCGGGGACGACGATGGCCGCCGGCGGGGAGTCGCGCCGCGGATCGATCAGGCGGCGCGCCGACTCCGCCACCTGCAGCGCGGCGGGACGCTCGCCGGGCTCGCGCCGCGTCATCGCGGTCAGGAGCGAGGTCCAGCCACTGCCGAGCGACTCCGAGACCTCGGGGTCGCGGAGCAGGCGGGCGAGCGTGACCTCGATCGCCGAGCCCGTGAACGGGCGGCGACCGGTCAGCGACTCCAGGAGCACCAGGCCGAGGGAGTAGATGTCGCTCGCCGAGGTGACCGGGTCGCCGTGCGCCTGCTCGGGGCTGAGGTAGGCGGCGGTGCCGATGAGGGTGCCGGGCGCGGTGATCCGCGTCGCGTCGATGAGGGAGGCGATGCCGAAGTCGGCCAGCTTCGGGCGGAACTCGCGGCTGGTCAGCGGGCTCGGGACGAGCAGCACGTTCGACGGCTTCACGTCGCGGTGCACGACTCCGGCCGCGTGGACCGTGTGCAGGGCCTCGCCGAGGTCGCCCGCCATCGAGGCGACGTCGTTCGGCGCGACCGGGCCCTCGGCGAGCCGCTCGGACAGGCTCGGCCCCTCGGCGAGCTCCATCACCATGTAGGCCTGGCCGTTGGTGTCGTCGCCGCCGTCGTGCGCGTCGTAGAGGGTGACGAGAGCGGGGTGGTTGAGGGCCGCGAGCAGCCGGATCTCGGACGCCTTGCGCTGCAGGTCCTGCGCGTCGTCGATGCCGGGGGCGAACATCTTCAGCGCGACGGAGCGGCCGAGGACGCCGTCTCGCGCCCGGTAGACCGTGGCCATGCCGCCGCGGCCGATGAGCTCCTCGATCGTGTACCGGCCGTCGACCGTCGTCCCGACGATGCGGGTGTCGCCTGTCCGGTGGGATGCCACAAGTCCTCCTCGCGGTCGGCGGCGGGTGTGCCGCGCCCCCCCGGTGCGACCGTCGACCCAGGGTAGTACGTCGACCCTGCACGCCGCCCTCCCCCGGCCGGGCTGTCAAGCGGGTGCCCCCGCGCGCGCCCCGACGTAGCGTCGGAGGTCCCGACGAAAGGCGACGACATGGACCAGGACCGCACGGAGCAGGACGACCAGGGCTCGACCATCGGCAAGCCGGACGGGGCGGCTCCCGCCACCTCCTCCGAGAACGAGACCATCGAGAAGGACATCTCGGAGTCGCCCGGCAGCGAGCGCGAGACCGAGGCCAAGCAGGACTCGAACCCGGCGGAGAGCCGCACCGAGGTCTCCGGCTCGGCCGAGGTGAAGGCCGTGCCCGGCACGGGCGGCCCGGACGACGTGGGCGACGTCGAGGTCGACCCCGACGAGGTCTCGCTGAACGGCAAGCCGTTCCCGGGTCACGCCGGCACGAAGTAGGACGCCCGGGAGGGGCGGGGCCGCGGCTCCGCCCCTCCCGTGCTCTCCGGTCCGCCCACCACCGGTCGTCCGCCCTCGCCCGGAGGTTCCGCGGACCGCGCGGATCGTCCCGCGCCTGTCGGGCGAGCGGCGTCAGGCGACCGGCGTCAGCAGGCCCGGGTCGCGGCGGTCGACGGTGCGGGAGTTGTTCACGCGGCGGTCGACCGGGTGGGCCGTGACGGTCGAGGCCATCGCGACGGACGCCCGGTCGAGGGTGGCGAGCATCTCCTCGGCGGAGGCGAGCGGAGCCGGGTCGAGCCAGGCGTCGCGCACGTCGGGCGTGAGGAACACGGGCATCCGGTCGTGCACCTCGCCGGAGGCGTCGCGCGCCTCGCGGGTGATGATCGTGAAGGAGACGCGCCAGTCGTCGCCCTCCTTCCGGGCCGTGTAGAGGCCGGCCGCGGCGAGGATCGGCTCCTCGCCCTGCAGGAACCAGGGCTGCTTGCCGTCGGCGCGGGCCTCCCACTCGTAGTACCCGCGCATCGGCACGATCGCGCGCTGCTTGGCGAACGCCCCGCGGAACAGGCCGTTCGTCGCGACCGACTCGAGGCGCGCGTTGATCGGCGAGGGCCCCCTGCCCTTCGACCAGGACGGGGTGAAGCCCCAGGACGCCAGCTCCAGCTCGCGCTCCCGCTCGCCGTCGTGGAGCCGCTCGCGCACGATCGGCGCGACGTCGGTGGGAGCGACGCTGTAGTCGGGCGCCCAGTCCTCGGCGCGCCCGCCCGCGGCGACGAACTCGCGGATCAGCTCATCGGTCTCGGAGTCCATCGCGAAGCGGCCGCACATGCGGGACAGGCTACGCCGCACCTCCGACGCCGCGCGAGGCGCGCGGTGCGACCACCCGGGACTTCGCGGACCAGAAGCGCATCAGCGCGCCGGCGAGGATCGAGCCCAGCGCGCCGGCGGCGAGGTCGCCGAGCGTGTCCTCGTAGCCGACGAAGATCGAGGAGTCGATGAAGCGGTGCCCCGCCCACTCGCCCCACTCCCACAGGACGCCCGCCGTCGTCCCGAAGCAGGCGCAGAGCACGACCGCCGGGAGCAGCGGCCCGCGATCGCCCGCGACCGCCGGCACGACTCCGGCCCGCGCGGCGATGATGTAGGCCACCGCGGCGATCAGCCCGTTGAGCACGCAGTGCACGACCAGGTCCCACTGCGGCCAGGCCTCGTAGAGGCCGAGGACGCTGCTCCAGGACGCCACGAGCAGCGCGAGCCCGAAGAGGGCGTCGAGCGCCGGACGGATGCCGAGGAAGCGCGGCAGCACCAGCCCGATCGCCGCGAGCGCGAGCACCGCCACGTCCACCAGGTCCCAGCCGATCGAGGCTGCCACGATGCTCGCCGCCCCGATCGCGCGGATGCCGTCGGCCGTCCACTCCCCGCGGGTGCGCGGGGGCTCGAGGAAGGTCTCGACGAGGGCGGAGCCGCTCACGGGTTCGTGAAGCGCAGCACGGCCTGGACCGGCTCGTGGTCGGAGGGCGCCGCTCCCCCGTAGCGGACGGCGTTGATCCCGGCGGAGACCACCTCGAACGCGCCCTCGCTGACGAGCAGCCAGTCGATCCGCTTGCCCGGCGCCGGCGCGCGGTAGTTCGAGAAGGTGCTCCACGAGTGGGTGAGGTGCTTCTCCGCCGCCTCCCACGCGTCCGCGAGGCGGCCCTCCTCGAGGATCGTCCGGTAGGGGACGGTGTCGACGTCGGTGTTGGTGTCGCCCATCACGATCGCGGGGCGTCCGAGCTCGAGGACGCGGCGGGCGATCAGCTCGGCGGAGCGCTGGCGCGAGCGCCGCGAGATGTGGTCGAAGTGGGTCGAGATCACGGTGAGCTCGCGGCTGGTCGCGTGATCGGTCAGCTCCGCGATCACGGCGGTGCGCGGGATGCGGTTGCCCCAGCTGCGCGAGCCGGCGACGTCCGGGGTGTCCGAGAGGGCGATCTGGGTCCAGTGCCGGACGGCGTAGCGGCTGCGGTCGACGAAGAGCATCACGCGCTCGCCGCCGCGGTCCGCGTCCCGGCCGAAGCCCATCGCCTCGAAGGAGGAGCCCAGCGCCTCGTGCACGGCGGCCGACTGGTCCGGCAGCGCCTCCTGCACGGCGAGGATCGAGGGGCGCTCCTGCTCCAGCACCCGCTGGACGAGCGGGCGGCGCCGGTCCCACTGGTCGACGGCGCGGGAGGTGAGGCGCGGCATCCGCCGGCGGATGTTGTAGGTCATCACGTGCAGATCGGGCGCCTCGGTCGGGCCGATCAGAGGCGTCGCGTCGTTCATCACTCCACCCTACGGGGGCGGATCGAGGTGCCACGGAGGCTTGCGGTGACCGCTCCCGGCCGCTCTACTTCGGACATGCCCCTCTCCCAGGACCTCACCGCTCTCGCCGACGAGCGCTTCGTCTCGCTCACCACGTTCCGGAAGTCCGGGGACGCCGTCTCGACCCCGGTCTGGATCGCCCGCGACGGCGACGAGCTGATCGTCACCACTCCCCGCCGCAGCGGCAAGGTGAAGCGCCTCCGCAACGACGCGCGGGTGACCCTCGTCCCCTGCGACCGCCGCGGCCGGGTCTCCGACTACGCGGTGCCGGTCGAGGCCGCCGCGGAGATCGACGCCGACCCCGGCGAGGTCGAGCGCCTGGGCCGCGTGTTCCTGGCGAAGTACCGGCTCGAGTACCGCGTGTTCCTCCTGATCGAGGGCCTGGTCACCCGCGCCGACCGCACCCGCGTGATGCTCCGCGTCTCCGACCGCTGACCCGGCACCGCCCTACACCCCCGGAGGCTCCCGCCGGAAGACCTGGGGGCCGCCGGACCCGAGGTCTACCGTGGGGCGATCGCCGGTGCCCCTGCGCGCTTCCCGCGCGCGCTCCGGCGGCAGTCAGAAGGAGCACGCAATGAGCATCGGAGCAGGGATCTTCCTCCTCGTCGTCGGCGCGGTCCTCGCCTTCGCGGTGGACGTGCAGGTGTCCGGGATCGACCTGAAGCTGGTCGGCTACATCCTCATGGCGGCCGGAGCGGTCGGCCTGATCCTCGGGCTGGTCCTGCTGACGCGCCGCCGCCAGGCCGTCTCGACCACGCGCTCGGCCGTCGACCCGGCCAGCGGCGAGCAGGTCACCCGCCGCTCGAGCGAGAGCGACGGCCCGCTGATCTGATCGGCGGAACGACGAAGGGCGGGACCTCGCGGTCCCGCCCTTCGTCGTTCACGGCCCTACTCGGCGGGCTCGTCCGGCTCGCCGCCGGAGACGGTGTCGGTGTCGCCGCCACCGGAGGAGGTGTCCGTCCCGGTGCCGTCGGGGAGGTCCTCGGTCTTCTCGGTGTCCTCACCCGTGGTGCGGTCGGTGCTCATGGCGCTCTCCCTTCGCGTCGGCGACCTGCCGACCCTCCCACTCTGCTCCGCCCGCGCCTCGCGGGGCAGGGGGTAGCGGAGGCGGAGGGCTGCGTGGAAGGCGCCTACTCCTCGACGACGATCGTGGTGATGACCGGGTTCCGGCGGTGGCGGCGGGTCAGCCAGCGGCCGAGGGTGCGCGTGATCAGCGCCTCCATGGCCTCGAGCTCGACCGGCTTGCCCGCGGCCTGCAGGACGGCGTCGTCGATCGCCTTGCTCGCATTGGCCTTCCAGCCCGGCTCCTCGACGAAGCCGCGGGTGAAGAACTCGACGGGCTCGCCGAGCGTGCCGCGGTCGAGATCGGCGATGGCGAGGACCGTGATGGCCCCCTCCTCGGCGAGGACGATGCGGTCGTTCATCGCGTCCTCGGTGGCGACGCCCATCGTGGTGCCGTCGACCAGGATCTGGTCGGCCGGGATGCGCCCGCTGATCCGCGAGCGGCCCTTCACCAGGTCGATCGAGACGCCGTCCTCGATGACGAAGACGTCCTTCTCGTCGATCCCGGTGCGGGTCGCGATCGCCGCGTTCGCGGTGAGGTGGCGCCACTCGCCGTGCACGGGGAGCACCGCGGTGGGGCGGAGGATGTTGTAGCAGTAGGCGAGCTCGCCCGCGCTGGCGTGACCCGAGACGTGCACCTTGGCGTTGCCCTTGTGCACGACGGTGGCGCCCCAGCGGGTGAAGGCGTTGATGATCCGGTAGATCGCGTTCTCGTTGCCGGGGATCAGCGAGCTGGCCAGCAGCACGGTGTCGCCGGGGCCGATGTCGATGATGTGGTCCTTGTTGGCCATGCGCGAGAGCGCCGCCATCGGCTCGCCCTGCGAACCGGTGCAGATCATCACGATCTCGGTCGCGGGGAGCTTCTCGAGCACCTTCATGTCGACGACGAGGCCGGCCGGGATCTTGAGGTAGCCCAGGTCGGCGGCGATGCCCATGTTGCGGACCATCGAGCGGCCGACGAAGGCGACCTTGCGGCCGTGGCGCTGCGCGGCGTCGAGGACCTGCTGGATGCGGTGCACGTGGCTCGCGAAGCTGGACACGACGATGCGGCGCGGCGCGGTGCGGAACACCTGGTCGATCGCGGGGGCGAGGTCGCCCTCCGAGATCGCGAAGCCGGGGACGTCGGCGTTCGTGGAGTCGACCAGGAACAGGTCGACTCCCTCGTCGCCGAGGCGCGCGAAGCCGGGGAGGTCGGTGGTGCGCCCGTCGAGTGGGAACTGGTCCATCTTGAAGTCGCCCGTGTGCAGCACGAGGCCGGCCTCGGTGCGGATCGCGACGGCGAGCCCGTCCGGGATGGAGTGGTTCACGGCGAGGAACTCGAGGTCGAAGACGCCGGCGTCGATCCGGTCGCCCTCCTTCACCGGGCGCGTGCGCGGCGTGATGCGGTGCTCCTGCAGCTTCGCGCTGATCAGCGCGAGGGTGAAGGTCGAGGCGATGATCGGGATGTCGCCGCGCTCCTTGAGGAGGTACGGCACGCCGCCGATGTGGTCCTCGTGGCCGTGGGTGAGGACGATGGCCTCGATGTCCTTCAGGCGCGAGCGGATCGCGGCGAAGTCGGGGAGGATCACGTCGATGCCGGGCTGGTTCTCCTCGGGGAAGAGGACGCCGCAGTCGACGATGAGCAGCTTGCCCTTGTGCTCGAAGACGGTCATGTTGCGGCCGATCTCGCCGAGGCCGCCGAGCGGAGTGATCCGCATGGCGCCCTTCTCGAGGGGCTTGGGCTTGGGGAGCTCGAGGTGGTGGCGGGCGGGCTTGGCGGTTCTGGCGTTTCTCATGCGGTTCTTCCGGGAGGGAGTGGCTGGACGCGGGCGCGCGGCGCAGGGTCCGACCGCGCGCCCGGTCGGGCCGCGGTGATGTGTCGCTCCGGCGCTGTGAGCGCTGTCGGGAGCGGGTGGAGGTGTGCGGGACGGGGCCGGGCGGGGCCGCTCTCAGCGGGCGGTGCCGTCCGTGCGGCGCGCTCTCGCGCACCGACCGTCCCGTACATCCTGCCAGCGTTCCCTGGGTCGCGGGTCCAGGAGGCGGGATCCGGGCCTCGCAGGCGCTCAGGCGCGCGCGTCCTCGACCTCTCGCCGACCCACCGCGTCCTGGCGGCTGCGGAGGAGCTGGCGGCCTGGCGCGCGTGACGGGCGCCGTTCGATGGCTTTACTGCGCTTCACTCGATCTGGATAAAGCACAGTAAGACTCCTGAACCGGCCCGTATGGATGCCGTCGACAATCCCTACACGCCGAACGCGGGAGCGCGACCGGAGATCCTCATCGGCAGAGACGAGCAGACCCAGGCGTTCCGCACCCTGCTGACGCGCCTGCGACGGGGCCGCACGAACCAGTCGATGATCATCACGGGGCTGCGGGGCGTCGGAAAGACGGTCCTTCTCTACGGCTTCCGGACGATCGCCCAGGAGGAGAACGGGGAAGCGATCGAGTTCGAGGCGGTCAAGCACGACGAGGGCCGGTTCCGCCAGGTGCTGGCATCCCAGCTCAAGGCGGCACTCCTCCGCCTGTCCCCCCGCGCGAGATGGACCGACCGCGGGAGGCACGCCGCCGCGGTCTTGAGCGCCTTCGCGGTGTCTGTCGGAGCGGACGGCGAGTGGTCCATCGGATGGGATGTACCGCTGGCAGAAGGAGTGGCCGATCATCGGGATCTCGGACTGGACCTGACGGACGTCCTCGTCGCCGTGGGTGAAGCGGCGGCCGAGCAGGGCGAGGGGATCGTCCTGCTCATCGACGAGGTCCAGTTCCTCGACTCACCGCAGCTCGAAGCGCTCATCCAAGCCATCCACAAGACCGTGCAGCGGAGCCTCCCCGTCACGTTCGTCGGTGCCGGTCTTCCGCAGATCGCCGAGCTGGTGGGCGATGCGAGATCGTACGCCGAGCGGCTCTTCACCTTTCCGCGGATCGACTCGCTCGATCACGACGAAGCGGTAGCGGCTCTCCGAGAGCCGGCAGCGGCCGAGGGCGCGGTCTACGACGACGACGCTGTTGAACTCGTAGTCGAGATCACGACCGGATATCCCTCTTTCATCCAGGAACTGGGCTACCGGTCTGGACGGTGGCTGAGAACGATCGCATCCACCGGGAGGACGTCGAACCGGCGAGGGAGGCCTACGAGGCGAAGCTGGACAGCTCCTTCTTCCGCGTGCGACTCGATCGGGCGAGTCCACTTCAGACCGCGTACATGCGAGCCATGGCGGAGCTCGGACCAGAGCCCCAGAAAGCGGGCGACGTCGCGGCGCTTCTGGAGCGCGCGTCCACTCAGCTCGGATCGGTCCGCGCGGAGCTGATCGGGATGGGGCTCCTGTTCACTCCCGAGCACGGGTACGCCGCGTTCACTGTTCCGGACTTCGACCGGTTCATGAAGCGTGCAGTCCCCGTCTTGGAGGTGCCTCCCGTCGTGAGCCGGGGAGCCCGTCGAGCACCCGCCACCGAGGTCTGAGCCAGGCCGCACCCGTTCACGGCCGCCCGGCGTCAGGACTCGTCGGCCTCGAAGCGCAGGGACCGGTCGGCCACCGGCAGCCCGGAGTCGCGCACGGCGGCCTCGATCGCGGCGTGCCCGCCGTCGGGCGCGACGATCCGCAGGCCGTCCTCGGTCGCCCAGTAGGCGGTGACGCCGTGCTCCTCGACGAGGGTCGTGAGCAGCGCGGCGGTCCGCTCCTGCTCGCCGGGACCGACGGTGATCGCGGCCCAGGGACCGGAGATCTCGACCGGGGCGCCCCGCTCCGCGCCCGCAGCGTCCCGCAGGTCCTCCGCCGCCCGGACGATCGGGAGCAGCGCGGGCAGCCCGCCGGAGACGTCCTCGAAGGAGTCGAGGGCGAAGGCCCCCTCGCGGAGCGACGCGTGCAGCTCCAGGCCGCGGCCGAGGCCGTCGATCCGGTCGAGCAGGGCCGACGCGTCGACAGCGGGAGCGGGGCACGCGGCGGTCGGCTCCTCCGCGCCCGCGAAGGAGAGGGTGTTCCCGCCTGCGGACGTCGCCCGGAACGACCACAGCACCGGATCCGCGTACTCGGTCGCACAGGCCGTCGCGAGGGCGTCGGCGAGCGCCGGCTCCTCGACCGCGACCCCGACCCAGGAGGTCGGCGGGCCGAACGCCGGCGCCTCGACCCAGCGCTCGGCGCCGTCGAGGGAGACTCCGGGCACCGCGGCGACCTCGCTCGTCAGACGGTCGAAGCCGGCGTCGGGCCGTGCGAACGGCGTCTCGTCGATCGTCCAGACGAGGAGCGTCAGCCCGCCGGCGGCGAGGGCCGCGACGAGGACGCCGGCGACGGGGAGGAGGAGGCGACGGGACACGCCCCCATCCTCGCTCCCCTCCTCCGCGGCGTCACGTGGACATCGGGTGAACGGACGGTGCGCCGGCGTCGACGGCTCCCGCCTCGATCGAGCGCATCATCCGGGTGTTCACGGGCGACGGGTGGACCGAGTCGACCCGGACGCCGGTGCCCGCGACCTCGAGGGCCGCGCTCCTGGTGAGCCCGGCGACCCCGCGCTTCGAGGCGACGGAGGGGCTGAGGCCCGGGGCGC
Organism: Rathayibacter sp. AY1A7; assembly: GCF_002930845.1. Lineage (NCBI taxonomy): Bacteria > Bacillati > Actinomycetota > Actinomycetes > Micrococcales > Microbacteriaceae > Rathayibacter > Rathayibacter sp. AY1A7. The sequence goes on from NZ_PSTL01000018.1 coordinate 20,672, forward strand.
CGTCGAGCCCGGCGACGGAGGAGGTGGTGATCACGCTGCCCCGCCCCTGCTCGATCATCCGCGGCAGCACGGAACGGAGCCGGTGCCGACCCGCTCCCAGCACGCTGGGCGGCCGCCGGCCGCCTGCCACGGGGGTCGACCTCCGCGGGGGGCAGGGGTTACCGGCGCAGTCCCGAGACGAGCGCGAGGAGCCCGTCCATCGACTCGACGACGAGGGGCGGGAGGTCGCCGCGCTCGGCGACGAAGGCGACCGCGAGCACGCCCGCTCCGGACGCGTCCGACTGCTCCCGCTCCGGCACAAGGCCCAGCGCGCGGGCCGCCGTCTCCGCTTGACTGGGGGCGACGCGCCGACCCTCGGCGCACCCGGGAGGCGATATGGCGAACCACCGTTTCGAGCTGCGGTCCGGCCGCGGGATGGGCGTCTCGGCGGCGGGCGATCCCGTCGCCGACCGGCTGGTGGTGTTCTGCCACCCCACTCCCGGAGCGGGCGGCTTCGACCCCGACCCGACCGTCACCGGTCCGTGGGGTCTGCACCTGCTGATCCTCGACCGCCCCGGCTACGGCGCCTCGGACCCGGTCGACGCCGCTCACGGCCGCGTCGAGGACCGCGCGGACGACCTCGCCGAGTACCTGCGCCGCTCCGAGCGCACCGCCCGCATGGTCGAGGGCGCCCGCTTCGGCAGCGTCGGCGTGGTCGGCTGGGGCTCCGGCGGCGCGTTCGCGCTCTCGCTCGCGGCCCGGCACCCCGACCTCGTGGACCGCCTCGCGCTGGTCGGCACCCCCGCGCCCCCGCAGGCCGGCGTGATCGTGCACCCCACCAGCGCGTGGGAGCGGCGCGAGACCCTCCGAGGGGAGGACGCCGACGCGATCGCCGCCGCCCTCCCGCAGACGCAGCCGGGCCTGGACGCGCTCGGGATCGACTCCGACGACCCGGTGCTCGCCACCCACGGCGGACTGCGCAACCGGCTGGAGCGGATGCTCTCCGAGGGCTGGCGGCAGGGCTCGAGCGGCGCCGCGACCGACCTCGCGGCGCTCCGTGACGGCTCCTGGGCCGACGACCTCGACCGGGTGACCGCCGAGACGCTCCTGGTCCACGGCGACGCGGACCCGGTGGCGAGCGCCGAGGACGGCCGCTGGTACCGCGGCCGCCTCGCGCGGGCGCGCACCGTGACGGTCGACGGAGCCGGCCGGCTGGCGCTCGTGCGCGAGTGGCGCCGGATCCTCGACCACGTCGCTCCGCTCGAGCGCGGGGCGGAGGGCCGATGAGCCGGCTGGGCGCGGGCCCGCTCGTGCTCGTGTCGGCGATGGCGGTGTCGGGAGTCGTCCACCTGGTGCACCCGCGGATCTTCGACGCGGTGGTCCCGCGAGGGATGCCCGGCTCGGCGCGCGGATGGGTCCTCGTCTCGGGAGCGGCGGAGCTGGTCTGCGCGGCCGCGACGCTGCACCCGCGGACCCGCGCGGCCGGCGGTCTCGCCTCCGCCGCCCTGATGGCCGCCGTCCTCCCTGGCAACTTGCAGATGGCGCGGGACGCCCGTCGGCCTCGGACCCGGGTGATCACGCTGCTGCGCCTCCCGCTCCAGATCCCGCTCGTGCTCTGGGGTCTTCAGGCGGCACGCAGCCGCTGACGCAAGCCCGCGCGGGCGCGGATCGCCCGCTGCTACCGTCCAGGCATGACCGACCAGAGCGCGGACGACCGCTACGACCAGCTGACCAGCGCCCCGAAGGCGACGGAGGCCGACGCGGCCCCGCGCATCGAGGTCTCCACCACCGAGGCCGGCGACACCCGCATCGACATCCGCGAGGACGCCGCCGTGCGTCCGGGCCGTGTCGACGAGAACGGCGACGAGCTCGACGAGAGCCGCGACGATGCCTGAGCGCCGCCGCGCCGCCCTCGTCTACAACCCCGTCAAGGTCGACCTGGAGTCCGTGAAGGCCGCTGTGAAGCGCGCCGAGGAGGCCGCCGGCTGGGAGGAGACGCTCTGGTACGAGACCTCCGTCGAGGACCCCGGAGCCGGTCAGACGAAGGAGGCCCTCGCCGCGGGCGCCGACGTCGTGATCGCGGCCGGCGGCGACGGGACGGTCCGCGTCGTGGCGGAGGCCCTCCGCGGCTCCGACGCCTCGCTCTCGCTGCTGCCCTCCGGCACCGGCAACCTGCTCGCCCGCAATCTGAACCTCACGCTCGACGACATCGACAACTCCCTGACCGTCGCGTTCTCCGGACAGGACCGGGCGATCGACGTCGGGATGATCGACATCGAGACCTCCACGGGCCGCGACCGCCACGCCTACGTCGTGATGGCGGGCCTCGGGATCGACGCGAAGATGCTCGCCAACACCGACGACGACCTCAAGAAGCGGGCCGGCTGGCTCGCCTACGTGGACGCGCTGAGGAAGGCCCTGCTCGACAAGAACCAGCTCGAGTTCCGCTACCGCCTCGACGGCTCGAAGACCCGCAAGGTGCGCGCGCACACGATCATCGTGGGCAACTGCGGCGCCCTGCCTGCGAACATCCTCCTGCTGCCGGACGCGGCCGTCGACGACGGCGAGTTCGACATCGTCCTGCTGCGCCCCGAGGGCTTCTTCGGCTGGGTGCAGATCATCTTCAAGGTGGTGTGGGAGAACGGCGTGCTCCGCCGCAGCGGCGTCGTCGGCAAGAAGCTGATGGGCCTGACCAAGGAGGTGTCGGCCCTGCGGTACGTGAAGGGCCGCGACCTCACGGTCCGCCTCGAGCACGCGCAGGAGATCGAGCTCGACGGCGATCCGTTCGGCTCGACCTCGGCGTTCCGCACCTGGATCGAGCCCGGCGGGCTGACGGTGCGCGTCCCGGCGTAGCGCCGGAGGCGGCCGGGCGGATCCGCCCGGTCCGCCTCCCGCCGGGAGAGAGGATCGTCATCCCTCCCGGCGGAGGCGTCTGCTCCGAGCAGGGCGGTGCAGTGCGGCTTCGGGTACCGCACCCCATGCACCTGCATGAACACGGCGACTGTAGTGCGGAATCCGTCGCCGCCGCAACGATCCGCGGGGCTCCGGCGGCTCGAATGGGTAATTCCACCGTGCGATGCTCCGTCGCCGCGACGGATTCCGCAGCTGACTCGCCCCGGCAGGAGCGTGATCGCCCGTCCGTCGATCGACGGGGCTTCTCCTCGGCACGGTGCCGACACGCGCACGAAACGCCCGCCCGCTAGCGTGCGGACATGACATTCCGTGCGTCAGCCGCGCTCAGCGCGCTCGTGGCCTCCTCCCTCCTCCTCGCACCCGCCGCCATCGCCTCCCCCGCCGCCCGCGAGGGCGCCGTCGACGGGGGCACCAGCGCCGGCGATCCCTACTTCCCCGGCCTCGGCAGCAGCGGCTTCGACGCCCTCACCTACAGCCTCGTCCTGAAGTACGATCCGGCGACCCGGGCCCTCGGCGGCAGGGCCGTGGTCACCCTCGCGCCCCAGAAGGACCTGCGCTCGCTCTCCTTCGACCTGACCGGCCTCACCGTCTCGAAGGTCACCGTCAACGCCGGGGGCGCCCGGTTCTCCCAGTCGGGGTACGAGCTGACCGTCACGCCCGCCCGGACCCTCCGGAAGGGCCTGCCCGCACTGGTGAGCATCGACTACGCCGGGACCACCGGGAACCCCGTCGACGGCACCGGGGCCCCCTTCGGCTGGTGGTCGACGGACGACGGCGCCCTGGTCGCCAGCGAGCCGGACGGCGCCTCGACCTGGTACCCCGTCAACGACTCGCCCGCCGACAAGGCGCGCTACACCTTCAGCATCACGGTCCCGGAGGGCCGGACGGCGGTCGCGAACGGCCTGCCGGTCGGCTCCCCCACCACGTCGAAGGGGTGGACGACCTCCCGCTGGGTCGAGACCAGCCCGATGGCGAGCTACCTCGCCATGGTGAACATCGGCGACTACGACATGGTCCGCTCCACCCAGGGCGGCGTGACGACCATCGACGCGATCGACCAGAACATCACCGGCGACACCCGCGCCCGCACCGAGGCGGCGCTCGCGAAGCAGGGCGCGATCATCGACTACTTCTCCTCCGTCTTCGGCCCGTACCCGTTCCGCTCGGCCGGAGCCGTGGTCGACGACGAGCGGATCGGCTACGCCCTCGAGACCCAGGGCCGCTCGTTCTACTCCGGCGGCGCGGACGAGTCGACCGTCGCGCACGAGACCGCGCACCAGTGGTACGGCGACAGCGTCACTCCGGAGACCTGGTCCGACATCTGGCTGAACGAGGGCTTCGCGACCTACGCCGAGTGGCTCTGGGAGGAGCACACCGGCGGCGCGAGCGTCACCGAGTCCGCCGCCCGGGTCGCCGCCGCTCCCGCCGACGACCCGTTCTGGTCGACCGCCGTCGCCGACCCCGGAGCCGCAGGCCTCTTCGATGCGCCCGTCTACGACCGCGGCGGCCTGACGCTCGTCGCCCTCCGCGACCGGATCGGCGCGGACGCGTTCGGCGTGCTGCTGAAGCGCTGGGCCTCCGAGAACCGCTACTCGAACGCGACGACCGCCGACTTCCAGGCCCTGGCCGAGAACGTCTCCGGCTCCGACCTGGCGGACTTCTTCGACACCTGGCTGCGCACGAAGGAGAAGCCCGCCGGTCTCTGACCCCCGGATCGCCGCGGCGCGGCCGGGGTGTCAAGGAGGGACGGCAGGTCGGCCCGAGCCGATACCGTCCCTCCATGGGCTTCTTCGACCGCAACGACTCCTCGACCAGCGCCGCCGCGCCGCAGCCGAGCGCACCTGATCCGCAGCGGCGGGTCTGGAGCGACGGCCTCGGCCGGTTCGCCACCCGCTGCCTCCAGGTGGTCATCGTCCTCCTGCTGGCCTCGGTGCTCGTCTTCGCGATGACGCAGCTCACGCTGGTGCTCATCCCCGTGATGATCGCGCTCATCCTCGCCGCGGCGATCCACCCGGTCCTGGCGTGGATGCGGCGTAAAGGCGTGCCGTCGATCCTCGCGACCTGGCTGGCGCTGATCGGGCTGCTCGCGATCCTCGGCGCGGTCGGCTGGCTGATCACGGTCGCGGTCCGCAACCAGTGGGACGAGCTGGTCAGCAGCGCCTCCGACGGCATCACCTCGCTGCAGGACTACGTGCAGCACCTGCCGTTCCAGATCACCGACGAGCAGATCGAGTCCGCCCGCCAGTCGGTCGTCGACTTCCTCACCTCCAGCTCGTTCGGCAACGGCGCGCTCGCGGGTGTCTCCGCAGCGGCGAACTTCATCACCGGCCTCGTGCTGATGATCGTGGTGCTCTTCTTCTTCATGAAGGACGGCCCGAAGATCTGGGAGTTCCTCCTGCGCCCCTTCACCGGCTCGGGCTACGAGCGCGCCAAGCGCGTCGGGCACAAGACGGTCGATGTGCTGGGCGGCTACGTCCGCGGAACGGCGACCGTCGCGGCGGTCGACGCGATCGGCATCGGCGTCGCGCTGGCGATCATCCAGGTGCCGCTGGCGATCCCGCTGGCCGTCATCGTCTTCCTCACCGCGTTCATCCCGATCGTCGGAGCCACGGCCGCCGGCATCCTCGCCGCTCTCGTCGCCCTGGTCGCCAACGGCCCGGTCGCCGCGCTGATCGTGATCCTGGTCGTCATCGGGGTCAACCAGCTCGAGGGCAACTTCCTCCAGCCGGTCGTGATGGCGCGCTCGCTGAAGCTGCACCCGCTGATCGTCCTGATCGCCCTGACCGTGGGCACCGTCCTCGCCGGCATCGTCGGCGCCGTGCTGGCCGTGCCGATCGCGGCCGTCGTCTGGGGCATCGTCTCGATCTGGAACGGGCCCTCCGACCCCGCCGAGCCCGCGCGGCAGAAGCGCGCCGAGACGGTCTAGGCCCCCGGGACCGTCGAGCGCGGGCCTAGCGCTCGACGATCCCGTCGCGCAGCGCCTGCCGGCGGAGCGAGATCTTCGTGCCGACGGCCAGCCCCTCCGCCCGGTACTTGCCCCGGGCGCTGCGCAGCGAGCTCCGTGCGGCGTCCTGGGTGATGCCGAGGAGCGTGGCGACCTGCTTCAGCGGCATCCCGTCGACGAAGAGGCGGACGATCTCCCGCTCGCGGTGCGTCAGGGTGCCCGGGCGGTCGGCCCCGAGCAGCTCCCGCGTCTGCGCCGTCAGGAAGCGCTCGTCGCGCGCCGCCGCCCGGATCGCCGCGAGGATCGTCTCGGTCCGCTCGCTCTTGACCACGTAGCCGTGCGCCCCGGCCTCGAGCGCCCGGCTGATCGTGCCCGGCTCGGAGTGCGTGCTGATGATGATCGTGGCGGCGCCGGCGGCCGCGATGATCCGGATCTTCATGGCGAGGTCGAGCTCGTCGCCGAGGTCGATGTCGAGCAGCACCACGTCGGTCGGGAAGGCCGGGTGCGCGAGCAGGTCCGTCCAGGTGCCGACCGTCGCCGCCACGCGGATGTCCGTGCCCGAGCGGCGGATCCACTCCGCCAGCGCCGCCAGCAGGATCGGGTGGTCGTCGAGGATGGCCAGCGTGATCGCGGGCTCGTCGCTCATGTCGTCGCCCTCCTCCGGGGCCGGTGGGCGACGAGGATCCTCGTCGCGCCGTGGTCGGTCGTCGTGCGGTGCTCGCCGAGCTCGGTGAGGATGCCCCAGACCGAGCGGTCGAGGTCGCGGGCGCGGATGCCCGCGGCGACCAGGGCGAGCTCCACCCCGCCGCCCTGGCCCGGCTCCAGGCGGACGGCGAGCGGAGTCCTCCCCGCGGGGGCGGTGAGCAGCCAGAGCACCGAGAGCAGACGCGAGCGGTCGAGCGGGGCCAGCAGCGCCGCGGCCCCGCTCGGATCGTCGAGCGCGACAGCGGAGGACAGCAGCGCCGACTCCTCCACCGCGATCCTCAGCCAGGTGCGGTCGTGGCTGCGGGCGAGCGCCTCGCGGAGCTCGTCTCCGAGCACCCGCGCCCGCTCGCCCAGCTCCTCGTCCAGCGGCACCGGCGTCCGGACCCGCTCGAGGAGCTCCTCGATGCGGGCGTCCACCTGCGAGAACTCGTCGTCCGCGGCGTGGACGGTGCCGTCGGCCAGGCTGCGGTCGAGCGCGCGCCGCACGTACTGGTCGAGCGAGGTGAGCACGACGACGCACACGGCCGCGGGCGCGACGGCGAGGAGGACGTTGCTCACCGCGAGGGCGGCGCCTCCGTCGCCGAGGAGCGCCTGGCCGACGAGGCCGAGCGCCGTGAGCCCGACCAGGACCACCAGAGCGAGGAACGAGCGCGAGAGCGGCTGGAAGGTGATCAGCGCGATCACGCCCGCGCCCACTCCCACGCAGACCGACGGGTAGTACATCGGAGCCGGTGTCGGCAGGGCGTGGTCGGCGAACTCGAGCAGCAGCGCGGCCACGTCCACAGCGAGGACGCCCGCGAAGGCCCGGCGCGGCAGCTCGCCGTGGCGGCGGAGGGCGATCGAGACCCCCACCGCGCTCGCGGCGACGACCAGCAGCCAGGAGAGTCCGCTCAGCCAGGTCGCGGACCGCGCGTCGAGGGACCAGAGGTACGAGATCACTCCGCGGATGTCGAGCAGCACCGCCATCGTGAGGAAGCCCAGCCCGAGGTAGCTCCCGCTCAGGCGGTTCGGCCGGGTGAGGCGCTCGCGGATGCTCCACAGCGCGCCCGGGCTCCTGTCCGCCGCCCGGACCAGCTCGAGGAGCGTCCCCTCCTCCTGCCGCGACCCGCTCACAGCGGCACGCTCAGCAGCACGGTCGCGCCGGACCCGGGCGCCGAGAAGACCCGGACCGTGCCGCCCACCGCCTCGATCCGGCCGACGACCGACTCCGCGAGGCCGAGGCGTCCGGCCGCCACCGCGGCCGGGTCGAAACCGCGCCCCTCGTCCGAGACGACGACGCGGAGCGTGCCCGCCTCCTCCGCCACGCTCACGTGGGCCAGGGCCGCTCCGGAGTGGCGCCGCACGTTCTCGAGGCACTCCCCGGTCGCGCGCACCACGGCGTCGAGCACCTCCGGTCGGATCCGCGGCTGCGCACCGCCGTGCCAGCGCACCTCCACGCCCACCGCCGCCGACCGCCGACCGAGCGCGAGGAGCGCCTCCGGCACCCCGGCCGCCCCGTCCGGGTCCGGCTCCTCCACCGTCTCCAGACCGCGCAGGAGGGCCAGGTCGGCGGCGGCCCGGTCGCGCAGCACGGGAGCGGGCACGCCCTCCCCCCGGTGCGCCACCAGCGTCAGCGTCGCCAGGATCGTGTCGTGCATCAGCCGCGCGTCGGCGCGGTGCCGGGACTCGCTCTCGCTCGAGCGGCGCTCGGCGTCGTGGGCGGTCCGGAGGCGGGCGGTGCCGACGTGCGCACGCGCGACGCTGCCCGCGAGCCACCGCGCGGCGGTCAGCAGCAGCGCCCAGCAGACGACGACCGAGATCAGGACGAAGGGAGCGCGCCCGGACGCGCCCGTCGCCGCCGCGCCGAGGGCGAGGACCGGGAGCAGCGCGAGGACCGCGGCCCACGGCATGCCCCGCCAGGAGCCGACGGCGAGCAGCGCGCACGGCAGCGCCATCGAGGCGAGCATCGTGATCCCGCCCAGAACGGCGCGGAGGGAGGCGTCGACGCCCGGCGAGAGGAAGGCGGCGAGTGCCGCGACGTCCAGCGCGGATCCCAGGATCACGGCCCTCGTCCCGGTCGCGACCGATCGGCCGGGCGCGAGCTGCACGAGCGCCGAGACGACCAGCAGCGCCAGGCTCGGCAGCACCGTGATCAGCTGCGCGGGCGTCAGGGCGAGCAGGTGCAGCGCGGAGGCGGCGGTCAGCACCCCGCCCGCCCGCCGGGCGCAGAGCACGCCGACCTCGCGCTGCTCGCGCAGCAGCACCGCGGCGTCGGCGGGCCGGGGAGGCAGGGGCACGGTGACCTCGGGAGGACGGGCTCCGGGCTCGTTCCGGGGCGACGGTGGCGGGGAGGCTGTGGCGGGGATCGGCGGCGGGGAACGGCGCGATCCGAGTCGTATCGTGGCACAACGCGACCCGCCCGGACAGCGGTTCCGGCCGCCTCGCGCACGCGGATCGGCGCGCCGTCTGACGCGGGCGGTCGCGCTCGGGGGCCGTGATCCCGTAGAGTCGAGACATCTCCTGGGCGATCGCCCGAATTCCACGGCTGAGAAGTCGCACGACGACGAAGAGACTCAGCCCCTGATAGAGACCGCACCGACCGAGAGCATCGTCCTCGGTCGTCCGGTTCGAACGCCCGCCTCGCACGCGGGTACCGCCTTTCACAGGACGCCGCGGAAGCCGCGCCGTTCCTCGTTCGACCCCCGCTCCACCGGCTCGCCCGGTCCGCGGGACGTTCTCCCCCGCAGAGCCGCCCTCCCCCGGAGGCGCGAGCTCAGCCCCTAGACGACCCGGACGACTCCGGCAGACGCGTGTTTCACCCGCGGAGGCCGAGTCGAGCGGGTACCGCACACTCGTGCGGACTCTGACGACGCCGGCCCCGGTCGGCGTCATTAACACATAAGGAAAAGAAATGCCTACTGGCACCGTTAAGTGGTTCAACTCCGAAAAGGGCTTCGGCTTCATCGCTCCCGACGACGGAGGCGCCGACGTGTTCGCGCACTTCTCCGCCATCGCGAAGCAGGGCTACCGCGAGCTCGTCGAGAACCAGCACGTCGAGTACGACGTCGAGCAGGGCCGCAAGGGCCCGCAGGCCGCGAACATCCGCGGCGTCGGCGAGTAATCTCCGACTTCCGACGCCCCGTCGACCAGGATCCCCGGATCCGGTCGGCGGGGCGTCCGTCGTTGACGGGGTGATCCCGCCCCCGGCCGGCGGAGGCGAAACCCGTGTCACCCCTCCGGGTCGCAGGATCGGTATCCTCTCCGTGGCGGCTCCCGAGCTCACGGAGCCCGCGACGCCGTCCGGGACTCCGGCGCGTCGGCACGACTTCACGGCGGAGACAATGGGACGACTGATCTACGGACCGCAATCACTCGAGATCGACTTCGAGGACCGGCTCCTCGCGCACCTCAAGGTCGCGATGTTCACCAAGATGCGGCGGAACGAGTCGTTCAGCCTCTCCTGGAGCGAGCCGGAGTCGTCCGGCTACGGCCGCAGCTCCGTCTGGGTGCACCCGACGACTCCGCTGCACTTCCGGTTCCACGGCAGCAAGCGGCCGTCGCTGAACCGCCTGTGGATCGAGCAGTTCATCGCGAGCGCGAACAACACCGGCGAGATGACCGTGGTGCCGGAGCCGGCCGAGGGCTCCTGACCCGCGACGCTCCTCAGACCACGAGCGGCCGGGCCGTGTGCACGAGCTCCTCGTGCGGCAGGGCCCCGAGGCGCTCGGCGATCTCGGCACGGGCGCCCGCGTCGACCGACGCCCGGGCGTGCTCCTGCGGCCGCAGTGGCGTGAGGGTGACCAGGTCGGCGTGACCGGTCGCCAGGTCGAGCCGCTCGGGCAGGCCGGGGCTGCGCAGGCCCAGGAGGACACCGACGGTGCCCTGCTCATCGGTCCAGGCGGGCGGCGCCGCGACGTTCGCGAGCCGCGCCGTGTCGAGGGAGCTGCGGCAGCACACCCCCTGCAGGGCGGCCCGTCGGGCGGCCTCGTACAGCAGGCGGAAGTGCCAGTGGTTCCAGAGCTCGGCGGTGGGGACACCGCGGACGGCGGACGTCTCGAGGCACAGCTCGAGGCCGAGACCGGTGCCGGGATGCGCGAGCCGGTCGAAGGGATCGCTCAGCCCGTCGGTAGCGAGCACCACGGAGGCGCCGCGGTCGACGCGCAGGAACGCACGGTGATCGGTGGGCCAGCGCGCGCCGCCGCGGACGCCCGGGTCCTCGGTCGAGACGACGACGGTGCGATCCAGCGCACCCACTCCGCGCCAGGCGTCGGCCCGGTCCTCCGCCACCGCCTCGGCCAGCGCCCGCCTCTCGTCCTCGGTCCATCGGACCTCACGAGTGCGGTTCAGGAACAACGACATGGGACTCCCCGTCCGCGCGACCGGCGTGCCGCGCTCCCGGAACGCTACGGCGCCCACCCCTGCTCCTCCTCCGAGCAACCGGAACGCCAGCTGTGTTTGTTGCGCGGCGGTCCCCGCCCGCCGCGGCGCGGTCGGCTCCCAGGAAAGGCCGGGCAGGTGGAGCGGGTCGCGACCGGCTACGCCGAAACGCTGGAACGCGTTTCGACGGTTCGCCTCCGGCGGTGTTCACTCCCGCGGCGGTCCCCGCCCGCCGCGGCGCGGTCGGCTCCCGCAGACGGCCGGGCAGGTGGAGCATGTCGCGACCGGCTACGCCGAAACGCTGGAACGCGTTTCGACGGTTCGCCTCGACGCGGCGCGCCGCCGTGGCCGTGGATGGAGGAGTCGATGGCCCGCGCGGCCGGGCGTCCACCGCCGCTGTGTCCGCGAGGCGAACCGGCGGAACGCGTGTCAGCGTTCCGTCGTAGCTGGACGCAGGACGCTTCACCCGCCCGGCCATCCCGAGTAGCCGACTGCGCCGCGGCGGGCGGGGACCGCCGCGGAAGGAGGCTCAACCCAGCGGGTTGATGCCGTTGGTGCGCCAGCGCTCGTCGGCGAGCTGACCGGTGGTGCCCGCGCTCGCGTTCTCTCCCAGGGGCTCGCCGCCCTCGACGGCGTCGGCGCCGAGCGCGGTGCCGGCTCCCTCGGCGGTGCTGCCGGGGGGAAGCAGGCCCTCCTCGTCCTCGCGGGGGCCGACCTCGTCCTCGGGGGCGTTCTCGGAGCCGCTCTCGCTCATCGGGTCGTAGCCGTGGTCCGGGTCGCGGCTCTCGTCGGCCGTCGTGTTCTCCTCGACCTCGGAGTCGGCGGGACGGACGTCGTCGGCCTTCTCCGCATCGGTGGAGGGGGTGGCCTCGAAGCCTGCGAACTCGGGGCTGTCGTCTGCGCTCATGGCCGCCACGGTAGCACCGGCCCCGCGGGCACCGGAGGGGGTTCCGCCGGGCGCCCGCGACGCCTCCGCTCAGCGGCCACGCCCTAGGCTCGGGGGGGCTGGCACGGACGACGGGAGCGACATGCGACGACTCGGGTACGACAGGTTCGGCGGGCCCGATCTGCTCTCGTGGCGGGAGGCGCCGGTGCCGATGCCGGGTCGCGGCGAGGTCCTGGTGCGCACACGCGCGGCGAGCATCAACGCGACCGACGAGAAGATCCTGTCCGGCTCCGCGCGGATCATGGCCGTCGGCCGCTCCCGTCCCTACGGGTTCGGGCTCGACATCGCCGGCACCGTCGAGGCGCTCGGCCCGGGGTCGCACTCGGTCGCGATCGGCGACCGAGTGGTGGGGATGACCCGCGACGGCGACGCCTTCGCCGACGCGTCCATCGCGCGCAGCCGCTCGCTCGTCCCGATGCCCGACTCCCTCGGCTTCGTCGACGCCGTCACGCTCGCGATGTCGGGCGGCACCGCGGTGGGCCTGGTGGACGCACTGCACGTGCGCGCCGGCGAGCGCGTCCTCGTCAGCGGCGGCTCGGGAGCCATCGGCGATCCGACGATCCAGCTGCTGGTGCGGGCCGGCTGCACGGTCGCGGCCACCGGCTCGGCCGCCTCCGCCGACCTGCTCCGCTCGCTCGGCGCCGAGCCGCACGACTACCGCGCGCTCGACCTCGGCGTGCTGGGCGGCCGCTTCGACGTGGTCGTCGACGTCTCCGGCCACCTGCCGGTCGACGACGCGGCGATCCTCCTGGCCGAGGGCGGGCGCATCGCGACGCTGGTGCCGAGCGGTCCGGCGCTGGTCTCGCAGGCGACGGGCCTCGTCCGCCGCGACCGCCCGCGGGTGCGCAACATGATCGTGGTGGCGACGGCGGAGCGGATCGGGCGCGCGGTCTCGCTCGCCGCCTCCGGCGATCTGCGGCCCCGGCCGGGCGCCGTGCATCCGCTGGGCGACGTCGTCGACGTGCTGTCGCGCCGAGCGACCGGAGCCGACCGCACGATCGGCAAGATCGTCTTCACCGCCGACGACTCGGCTCCGCTGAGCTGACATCCGGCTCCTCCTCCTCTGCCGGGCGGCCGAGCGAGAGCGTGGCCAGGAAGCCGACGGCGAGGAACCCGGCGGCGGCGAAGGCCGCGTAGCGGGTGCCGTCCGAGAACGCCTCGCCCGCCGCCCGGGCCGCGTCGGCGGTGTCCGGTGAGGCGGCCAGCCCGGCGATCGCGGCGCCGGAGGAGTCGACCACCGCGTCGACGGTGCTCGCGACCTGTTCCGCGGGGAGGCCCTGCTGCTCGAGCGAGGTCGTGAGGACCCCCGCGGTCGAGGTGTAGAGGATCGTCCCGAGCACGGCGATGCCCAGCGCCGAGCCGATCTGCCGCGCGGTCGACTGCGTGCCCGAGCCCTGCCCGCTGAGCTCGACGGGCACGTCCCGGAGCACGACCCCGGTCAGCTGCGCCGTCGCGAGGCCGACGCCGAAGCCGTAGACGGCGAGGAACGGGACGAGGGCCCACCACGGGGTGGAGTCGGAGACGACCAGGCCGATGCCCGCGACGCCGACGATCTCGGCCGCGAGACCCACCCGCACGATCAGCACCGGCGCGACCCTGTTGCCGAAGGCGCCGGCGAAGCCCGAGGCGACGAAGGAGCCGAGCGCGAGCGCGAGGAGCACCAGGCCGGTCTGCACGGCCGTGTAGCCGAGGACGCTCTGGAGCCAGATCGGCAGCGCCAGGATGATCCCGAACTCGCCGAGCGAGACGATCATCGCGGCGAGGTTGCCGTTGCGGAACGAGGCGAGGCGGAAGAGCCCGATCGCGAGCATCGCCGAGCGCCCGGCGCGCTCGCGGGCCCGCGCCCAGAGGACGAAGGCGACCCCGGCGAGCACCGCGACGGCGAACGCGATCGGGACCGGCGAGAGGCCGAGCGGCCAGCTCCAGCCGCCGACGCTCAGCGGCTCGTCGACGCCCCACCAGCCGAGGGTGCGCCCCTCGATGAGGGCGAACACCAGGGAGGCGGAGGCGATGATCGAGAGCGCGGCGCCGACGAGGTCGACCCGCCGCCCGTCGGGCTGCCGCGACTCGTCGACGAACAGCAGCGCTCCGACCACGATGATCACGCCGAGCGGGATGTTGATGCCGAACGCCCAGCGCCAGGAGAAGTCGGTGGTGAGCCAGCCGCCGAGCAGCGGGCCGACCGCGGTCATGCCGCCGATCGTCGAGCCCCAGACGGCGAAGGCGATGGCGCGCTCGCGCCCGCGGAAGGTGGCGTTGATCAGCGAGAGGGTCGTCGGCAGCACCATCGCTCCTCCGACGCCCTGCACGACCCGGGAGAGGATCAGCAGGTCGCCGGTCGGAGCGAGGGCCGCCGCGACGGAGGAGAGCGCGAAGAGCGAGACGCCGACGATCAGCATCCGGCGACGGCCCCAGCGGTCGGCGAGGGTGCCGAAGACCAGCAGGAGCGCGGCGAACACGAGCGTGTACGACTCCTGCACCCACTGCACCTGGGTCGAGGTGATCCCGAGATCGGCGACGATCGACGGGATGGCGACGTTGACGATGGTCGAGTCGACGATGATCGTCGCCACTCCGAGGCTGATGACGACCAGCCCGATCCACTTGCGGTTGCGCACGACGCTCTCCTCCGACGATTTAGTAAGCCAGCTGACTATATGCCCGCGGAGGGCGCCGTGTCGAAGGGAGGGCCTGGAAGATTAGCGGGAGGCGGGCGCGGCGACAAGGGCGCGAAGCTCCCGGAGCCGCCCGGTCAGGATGGACGCATGCCCGCATCCCCCCGTTCCTTCCCGTATCCCCTCGGCGTCTCCCTCCGCGGCGACGCCGGCGCCGACGTCGCCGTCTACTCCGAGACCGCGGACAGCGTCGAGGTCTGCCTCTTCGACGAGTCCGGAGCAGAGACCCGCGTCGCCCTCACCGAGCGGACCGGCCACGTCTTCCACGGCCTCGTCCCCGAGATGGGCATCGGCACCCGCTACGGGCTGCGCGTCGACGGCCCCTGGGACCCCGCCAACGGCCTCCGCCACAACGCCGCCAAGCTCCTCCTCGACCCGCACGCCACCGCGATCGAGGGCTCGTACACCTGGTCCGAGGACGTCTTCGGCCAGTTCTACGAGGACGCCGACACCCGCAACGACGCCGACTCCGCGCACGCGGTCCCCCGCTGCGTCGTCACCGACCCCGACTCCTTCGACTGGAGCGGCGACACCGCGCCGCGCATCCCGCTCGAGGAGACCGTCGTCTACGAGGTGCACGTGAAGGGCTTCACGAAGCTGCACCCCGACGTGCCCGAGGACATCCGCGGCACCTACCGCGGCCTCGCGCACCCCGCCGCGATCAAGCACTTCACCGACCTGGGCGTGACCTCGGTCGAGCTGCTCCCCGTGCACCAGTTCGTGCAGGACTCGCACCTCGAGGAGAAGGGCCTGCGCAACTACTGGGGCTACAACTCCCTCGGCTTCTTCGCGCCGCACAACGAGTACTCGCACGCCGGCGACGACGGCTCGCAGGTCGACGAGTTCAAGGCCATGGTCAAGGCGTTCCACGAGGCCGGCCTCGAGGTCATCCTCGACGTGGTCTACAACCACACCGCCGAGGGCAACGACAAGGGCCCCACCCTCTCGTTCAAGGGCATCGACAACGGCTCCTACTACCGACTGGTGGAGGAGGACCGCGCGAACTACTTCGACACCACCGGCACCGGCAACAGCCTCAACGTCGCGCACCCGGCCGCGCTCGGCCTGATCATGGACTCGCTGCGCTACTGGGTGACCGAGATGCACATCGACGGCTTCCGCTTCGACCTCGCCACCACCCTCACCCGCCAGACCGGTGAGGCCGAGGTGCACAGCGCCTTCCTCGACCTGATCGCGCAGGACCCGGTGCTCGCGCCCGTCAAGATGATCGCCGAGCCGTGGGACACCGCCGGCTACCAGGTCGGCGGCTTCCCCGCGGACTGGTCGGAGTGGAACGGGAAGTTCCGCGACGACGTGCGCGACTTCTGGAACGGCGCCGACTCGGTGCTCGGCACGACCGCGCAGCGCGTCCTCGGCTCCCCCGACGTGTACGAGGCCGACCGCCGCTCGCCGGTCTCCAGCATCAACTTCGTCACCGCGCACGACGGCTTCACCCTCGCCGACCTCACCGCGTACTCGCGCAAGCACAACGCGGCCAACGGCGAGGACAACAACGACGGCGAGAGCGACAACCGCTCCTCCAACAACGGCGCCGAGGGCCCGACCGAGAACGAGGCGGTCAACGAGCGCCGCGACCGCATGCGCCGCAACTTCCTCGCGACGCTGCTGCTCTCGGCCGGCGTGCCGATGATCCTGGGCGGCGACGAGATCGCCCGCACGCAGGGCGGCAACAACAACGCCTACTGCCAGGACGACGAGATCTCGTGGTTCGACTGGGAGAACGCGGACCGCGAGCTGCTCGCCTTCACCCGCGAGCTGATCGCCCTCCGCGCCGCGGAGCCGGCGCTGCGCCCGAAGTGGTTCCGCCGCGCCCCCGGCGACGGCGGCCCCGACACGGTCGACATCCTCCGCTCCGACGCGCAGGGCTTCGCCGACGAGGACTGGGACAACCCCGACGCCCGCTCGATCACCTTCGTGTTCGAGCACGAGGGCAGCGCGAGCTTCGCCCTGCTGCTGAACGCGGCGGAGAACGGCGTCGAGTTCACCGTTCCCGAGGCGCCCGGCGCCGAGTGGACGCTGGCCGCCTCGAGCGACCCGGAGCAGGTCGTCGAGGGCGAGGTCACCACGCTGATCGTCCGCGACGGCTCGTTCACGCTGCTGCGCTCGGCCTCCTGATGACCGGCCGGACCCCGCGGCTCCTCCGCTTCGGCGGGCGCATCGCGGGGTTCGGCACGTCCTCGGGCACGAGGATCGTGCTGGGACTCTGGGAGGACACCCCCTTCGGCCCGTTCGCCGACGCGATGGTCGAGGACGGCGACGGCCACCGCCTCCTGATCGCACCGACCCGCGAGGTCGCGGACTTCATCGGGTCGACGTACTCGTTCGACGAGGTGCGGATCGCGCCGGTGTCGCGGCGGAGGATCGCGGGCGGCCTGTCCGTCTCGGCCGGACCGCTCGCGGTGCGCCTGGAGCTCGGCGGTCTCACTCCGCTCGGCCGGCTGGTGCGGATCGTTCCGCGACCGCTCGCCGAGCACCCGGCATGGCTGACCGCGATCTCGCCGGTCGCCTCCCTGCTCGTCCGCGGGGTCAGTACGGCCGGGTCGGCCGGGCACGGACGCCGCGAGTACTACGGCGTGCGGGCGATCCGCCGCGTCGAGGGCGTCCACGCCGTGCTGGCGGAGGAGGACCTCGGCCCGCTGCGCCCGCTCTCGCCGCCCGTGCGGTTCGGCTTCTCGTCGGCGCCCGCCGCTCCGGCGATCGTCGACGTCACCACCACCATCGCGCTCCCGCGCGAGGGGACCACCGCGCTCCGGCGCGACCGAGAGAGAGGAGCCGCCTCGTGAAGAAGGGCGACAAGATCAGCTGGAACACCTCGCAGGGCGAGACCCACGGCGAGCTGGTCGAGAAGAAGACGAAGGAGTTCCAGTTCGAGGGGCAGAAGTTCAACGCCTCGGACGACGAGCCCTACTGGATCGTGCAGAGCGACAAGACCGACGCGAAGGCCGCGCACAAGGAGTCGTCGCTGACGAAGAAGTGAGCGGGCGCACGCCGAGCGGCTGCGGGCCGTGCTCCGGATCCACTCCGGGGCCCGGCCCGCACCCGTCTCACGCGATGCGGATGAGCTTCTTGTTCACGAACTCCTCGAGGGCGGGGCGGCCCATCTCGCGGCCGGTGCCCGAGCGCTTCACACCGCCGAAGGGCAGCTCGGCCGCGTCGCCGAGGACGAGGTTGATCCAGACCATGCCCGCGTCGATCCGGTCCGCCAGGCGCAGCGCCTGCTCCTGGTCGGTCGTGTAGAGGTAGGAGCCGAGGCCGTAGGGGGTGTCGTTCGCGAGGGCGATCGCCTCGTCCTCGTCGCGGACGCGGTAGAGCGCGGCGACGGGGCCGAAGAACTCCTCGCGGTAGGCGTCCATCTCGGGCGTGACGCCCTCGAGCACGGCGGGCGGGAAGAAGTTGCCGGTCACCTCGCCGCTGGCGCGGACGGTGGCCCCCTGCTCGCGCGCGGCCGCCAGCTGCGCCTCGAGTCGCTCCGTCGCGGCGGAGGAGGAGAGCGGGCCGAGGAGGGTGCCCTCCGCGAACGGATCGGCCGGCTGGGCGCGGGTGAACGCCTCCGTGAACTTCTCGGCGAACGCGTCGTACAGCTCGTCGATCACGATGAAGCGCTTCGCGGCGTTGCAGGACTGGCCGTTGTTGTCCAGGCGCGCGGCGACCGCGTCCTCGACCGCCTTGTCGAGGTCGTCGGTCGACAGGAGCACGAACGGGTCGGAGCCGCCGAGCTCGAGCACGACCTTCTTCAGGTGTCGGCCCGCGAGCTCCGCGACGGCCGCGCCGGCCCGCTCGGAGCCGGTGACGGAGACGCCCTGGACCCGGGGGTCGGCGATGACGGTCGCGGCCTGCTCGTTCGTGGCGTAGAGGTTCACGTAGACGCCGGCGGGTGCGCCCAGCTCCTCGGCCGCGGTGCGGAACACGTCGGCGATGGCGGCGGCCGACTCCGGGCACTGCGGCGCGTGCTTGAGCAGGATCGTGTTGCCCGCGACCACGTTCGGGCCGGCGAAGCGGGCCACCTGGTAGTAGGGGAAGTTCCACGGCATGATGCCCAGGAGCACGCCCAGCCCGGCGCGGCGGATCAGCGCGGAGCCGGTGCCCTCGGCGAGCTCGATCGGCTCGTCGGCGAGGAAGGCCTCGCCGTTCTCGGCGTAGTAGCGGTAGATGTCGGCGGCGAAGCCGACCTCGCCCTGCGCCTGGTCGAGCGGCTTGCCCATCTCGCGGACGATGATCGCCGCGAGCTCGTCGGCGCGCTCGACGTGCAGCTCTGCCACGCGGGCGATCAGCGCCGCGCGGGTCGCGACGGGCACGGTCCGCGACCACGAGGAGTACGCGTCCTGCGCCGAGCCGATCGCCGCGGTCAGCTCGGCGTCGCCGAGGGTCGGGTACTCGCGGAGGGTCTCCCCCGTGGCCGGGTCGATCACGGCGTAGTGGGTGCTCATGCGGACTGTGCTCCTTCGCTGTGGGGGGCCGGTGCGGTCGCGCCGTCCTCGTCGCTGATCTCCTGTGCCAGGCGCCTGCCGACGCGGATGGCGCCGTCGACGTGCTGGTAGCCCTCGGCGGCGAGGTCGCTCGTGCCGAAGCGGAGCGGACCCACCGGCTCCAGCTGCAGCGCACCGTACCGGGTCAGCCCGCCCAGGTCGAAGCTCGCGGCGTACGCGCCCTGCGTCCACTCCTCGGACGCCCAGTCGCTCTCGTAGTAGACGACCGGATCGAGTGCGGCCGGGCCGAAGTAGGCGGCGAGCGAGTCGAGGATCGCGGCCTTCCGCTCCGCCTCGTCGAGCGCGAGCACGCGGTCGGCCTTCTCGTCCGAGACGAAGCCGACCAGGGTGCCGCGCTCCTCCCCGTGGTTCGAGTTGTCG
The DNA here is from genome assembly GCF_002930845.1 of Rathayibacter sp. AY1A7. Classification (NCBI taxonomy): domain Bacteria; kingdom Bacillati; phylum Actinomycetota; class Actinomycetes; order Micrococcales; family Microbacteriaceae; genus Rathayibacter; species Rathayibacter sp. AY1A7. The sequence continues at coordinate 40,058 of NZ_PSTL01000018.1, forward strand.
TAGGCCTCGTGGACGAGCGAGTGCGGACTGAACGCGGTGCCGGAGAGGCCGTCGGCGCGCCAGAAGGGCGTGGCGTACGTGGCGTGCACCTTGATCACGAGGCCGAGCGACTGGTGCTGCAGGGCCTGCTGCCGCAGGCGCGGGAGCGGCGGGTCGAACGAGATGCGGCCGACGAGGTTCGGCGGCACGGCGATGATCGCGCGGCGGGCGCGGAGGACGGCGCCGTCGGCGCGCACCTCGACCCCGTCGTCGCCGTGGCGGACGGAGCGGACCGGGTGCCCGAGCAGGACGCGCTCGGCGCCGAGGCGCTCGGCGAGCCGCTCCGGGACCTGCTGGAGGCCGCCGATCACGCGCTTGTCGAGGATGAAGTCGGCGTCGACCAGGTTGCTGAAGCTCCCCGCGCTCGCGGCCATGAGGAGCGCCTGGAGGAGGGAGAAGGCGTGCGCCGGCTTGGTGAGCATGGCGTCGGCGAGGAAGAGGGCGATGTTGGCCCGTGCCTCCTCGTCGTCGCTCTGCTGCTCCAGCCAGGCGGCGAAGGTGACGCGGTCGTAGTCGCGGGCGAGCGGGTGCGTCCACGGCGCCGCCGGGTCCGTCTCGGCGACGAGGCGGTCGAGCACCTCGATCAGGCGGGAGATCTCGGACTCGGTGCGCTCGCTCCCCGGGAAGATGTCGCCGGTGAAGCGGCGGGCGGAGCCGTCGGCGCCGATGTAGACGCTCTCGCCCTCGCGGTAGCGGGAGTAGGTGCCGAGGCCGAGCTCGTCGAGGGTCTCGAGGAGCGCCGTCTGGTCCGGCGAGACCCACTGGCCGCCGAGCTCGAGGAGCTGCCCGTCGACCACGCGGGTCTCGAGCCGCCCGCCTACGCGTTCGCGCGCCTCGACGACGACGACGTCGAGGCCGTGCTGCTGCAGCCGGAGCGCCGCGGTGAGTCCGGTGGCACCGGCTCCGATCACGACGACGTCGTGCTCGCTGGGGGACATGACTTCTCTTTCCGTCGGTGATCGCGGGAGTGGACGCGCGAATACGGACGATCCTGTCACAGAAACGGAGGAGAACGTCAGTGAGTGCGCGCGATGGAGGGTGGACTCGAAGCGCCCTCCACCGAACTACATAGGCGTGCTATATTGTTTCTCGTGCCCGATCCCAGTGCCCCCGCGCGTCTCGCCTCCGCCGCCACCGCCCTCACGCGGTTCGCGGGCCGGGCGAGCGGCGCGACCGGGCTCGGCGCGCAGTCCGGAGCCGTCTGGTCGACGCTCGCCGAGCTGCGCACCGCCTCCCCCTCCCGCCTCGGCGAGCTCGCCGAGCGGGTCCGCGTCACCCAGCCGACGATGACCGGCATCATCGCCCGTCTCGACGAGGCCGGCTGGATCCGCCGCGTCCACGACGCCGGCGACGGCCGCGCCTGGCTGATCGAGGGCACTCCCGCCGGCTTCGACGCCCTCGCCGAGCACCGTCTCCGCCTCGAGGCCGCCCTGGCCCCGCTGTTCGAGGACCTCGACGAGGACGACCGCCTCGCCCTCGAGCGCGCCGCGACCCTCGTCGAGGCCCGCGTCGCCCGGATCGCCGGCACCCCCGTCCCCTCCTCCCCCGAGAAAGGCTCCACGCCGTGACCACCTCCCCCCACTCGCCCGCCCAGGGCTCGATCCTGAAGCAGCCGCTGGCCGTCTGGGCCGTCGCCTTCGCCGCGGTGATCGCCTTCATGGGGATCGGCCTGGTCGACCCGATCCTCCCGGCCATCGCCGAGAGCCTGCAGGCGACTCCGACCGAGACCTCGCTGCTCTTCACGAGCTACCTCGTCATCACCGGCGTCGTGATGTTCTTCACCAGCTGGCTCTCCAGCCGCATCGGCGCCAAGAAGACCCTCATGATCGGCCTGGTGCTGATCGTGGTGTTCGCCGCGCTCGCCGGCACGGCGGGCAGCGTCGAGGGCGTCATCGGCTTCCGCGCGGGCTGGGGCTTCGGCAACGCCCTGTTCATCTCGACCGCCCTGTCGACCATCGTCGGCGCGGCGAGCGGAGGCTCCTCCGCGGCGATCGTGCTCTACGAGGCCGCGCTGGGCATCGGCATCGCCATCGGCCCGCTGCTCGGCGGGCTCCTCGGCAGCGTCTCGTGGCGCGGCCCGTTCTTCGGGACCGCCGTGCTGATGGCCGTCGGCTTCATCGCCATCGCGACGCTCCTGCGCGAGGACGGCCCCAAGCCCTCTCCGACTCCGCTCTCGGCGCCCTTCGCGGCCCTCAAGGTCCCGGCCATCCGAACGCTGGCGGGCGCCGCCCTGTTCTACAACATCGGCTTCTTCGTGCTGCTCGCCTACACGCCCTACCCGCTCGGGCTGGACGAGATGGGCCTCGGCTTCACGTTCTTCGGCTGGGGCCTGGGCGTGGCGGTCACCTCCGTGTTCGTCGCTCCGCTGCTCACCCGGCGCCTCCCGCGCACCGTCGTGCTGCGCTCGGTGCTGCTGCTGCTCGCGCTCGACCTGATCGCCGGCGGCCTCGTGATCTCGTCCCGTGTCGGCCTGATCGTCTGCATCATCGTCGGCGGCCTGCTGCTCGGAGTCGTCAACACGGTGCTCACCGAGTGCGTGATGGAGGCGACCGACCTGCCCCGCTCCGTCGCCTCGTCCGCCTACTCCGGCGTCCGCTTCCTCGGCGGCGCGATCGCCCCGCCCGCCGCCTCCGCCCTGGCCGCGGCGATCTCGCCGGCCTTCCCGATGTACGCCGCGGCCGGAGCCGTCGCCGTCGCCGCGCTGATCGTGCTGCTCGGACGCCGCACCCTGGCCCGCGCCGACGCCCACGAGCCCGAGCCCGAGCTCGTCGAGGCGCAGGCGATCACGCTCGGCGAGTGACGCGCCCGGCGGGCTTCAGGGGCCCGCAGAGGGGCCGCGAACGGTCGTCATCCGGGCAGGGTGACGGCCGTTCGTGACGCCTGGACGCGGTCGAGCGGGAAGTGCGCAGGATCCGACCTGTGGAGAACCGGTTCACGAGGATCGGGAGGCGGGACAGTGGCCGGATGCACGATCCCTCGCCGCTTCCGATCGGACTCCGCGGCCGCTCCTTCACCGTCGCTGACGCTCGCTCGAGCGGAGTGAGCCGCGGGCGGCTCCGCAGCTCCGACCTCCACCGGCCCTTCCACGGGGTCCGCACCGCCGACCCCGACCCCGACCTGCGCCTGCGCGCGGAGGCGCTCCTCGCGCTGGTCGGTCCGGAGGCGCTCCTGAGCCACCTGACGGCGGCGCGGCTCTGGCCGCTCGACCTCCCGCCCGCCGCTGCGGACGAGCCGGTGCACGTCAGCGTCCGTCGGCCGGGACGCGCTCCCCGGCACCGGAACGTCGTCGGCCACGCCCTCGCCGATCCCGACGTCCGCCGCGTCCTGCGCCGCGGACTGCCCCTCACCGATCCGGCCTCGCTCTTCTGCCATCTCTCCGCGCTCCTCGAGCCGGACGACCTCGTCGCGGTGGGCGACGCGCTGGTGCGCACGCCGGTCGTCGGCGATCCGGCCGATCGACGGCCCTGGGTGCCGCTGCCCGACCTGCGGGAGCGCGTGTCGTCCTTCCGCGGTCGGGGCTCGGTGCGGCTCCGCGCCGCGCTCGCTCTGGTGCGGGACGGGGCGGAGTCGCGGCAGGAGTCGCGGTTCCGGCTCGCGTCGGTGCGGGCGGGCCTCCCGGAGCCGGTGCTGCAGGAGCCGCTGTTCGACTCCGACGGGGTCTTCGTCGGGCGGCCGGACGGCTGGTACCCCGCGGAGCGGGTCGCGTGGGAGTACGAGGGCGACGATCACCGCACCAGCAACCGGCGCTTCGCGCGCGACCTCGGCCGCTACGACGACCTCGCCTCGATCGGCGTGCGCGTCGTCCGCATCGTCGGCGCCGAGTTCGTCCCCCACCCCGAGCGCTCCGTCGAGCGCCTGCGACGAGCACTCGCGGAACGATCCCCGCATAGACGACCGCCGAGGGGTCGCGAACGGTCGTCATCCGGGCAGGGTGACGACCGTTCGTGACGCCTCACGGGAGGGCGCGCGCTCAGGAGTCAGGGCGCGACCTCGAAGAGGCGCGGGCGCAGCGCGGACGTGCGCGGGTCGGCGGCGCAGGCGGCGAGCGCCGCCGCGAGGACGCCGCGGGCCGGGTGCGGCTCGCGGACGTACACGTCGACGCCGGCGGGCGTGAACGGCGTCCGGGCGAAGCGGGTGAGGGCCCAGCCCGCCTCCTCGTCGGCGGCCACGAACGACCAGCGGCTGCGGGCGAGGAGGGTCAGCGGCTCGACGCCGCGCCAGCGGAAGCCGGACGGATCGTGCGGGTCGGGGGTGTCGATCCCGACCACGTAGTGCGAGCGCGTGCGGCCGCGCCAGCTGACGACGTCGCCGATCCCGCCGGTCGGGAGCGGCGCGTACGTGATCGCCACCCCCGACCGCGAGCGCCAGAGCGGCAGCGAGGAGCCCCGGACGAACCAGGTGCCGCTCGCGAGCGCCCGGGCGTCGATCATCGGAGGGCGTGCTTGATGTTGGTGCGGGCCAGCGCGACGGCCTCGCCCGCTCCTCCGTTCATCACGATCTTCGAGACCGCCAGCGCGAAGCCCTTCACCTGCGCGCCCGTGATCGTGGGCGGGAGCGAGAGGGCGAGCGGATCCGTCACCACGTCGACGAGGACCGGGCCGCCGTCGGCGAGCGCCGAGCGGAGGGCCTCCTCCACGTCGCGCGGGTCCTCGACGCGGATGCCGCGGATGCCGATCGCCTCCGCCACCTTCGCGTAGTCGACCATCGGCACGTCGACGGCGAAGTCCGGGAAGCCGTCGACCAGCATCTCGACCTTCACCAGCCCGAGCGTGGAGTTGTTGAACACGACGATCGTCACGGGCAGCCGGTAGGCGGCGACCGTGACCAGCTCGCCCATCAGCATCGAGAGCCCGCCGTCGCCGCTCAGCGAGACGACCTGGCGACCGGGGTGCGAGAGCTGCGCGCCGACCGCCTGCGGCAGCGCGTTCGCCATCGAGCCGTGCATGTACGAGCCGAGCAGGCGCCGCTTCCCGTTGGGGGTGATGTAGCGGGCCTGCCAGACGTTGCCCATGCCGGTGTCGGCGGTGACGATCGCGTCCTCGGAGAGCAGGCCGTCGAGCGTGGACGCGACGAGCTCGGGGTGGATCGGGCTGCGCGTGCCGACCTCGGTGTACTTCCCGACGACTCCGGTGACCAGCTTCTCGTGCTTCTTCAGCGTCTTGTCGAGGAAGCGGTGGTCCTTCCGCTGCACGAGCGGGGTCAGCGCGGTGAGGGTCGCCGCCACGTCGCCGTGGACGGGGTGCGCGACGCTGACGCGGCGACCGAGCTTCGAGGCGTCGCTGTCGACCTGAGCGATCACCACCTTCGAGGCGTCGGGGAGGAACTGCTCGTAGGGGAAGTCGGTGCCGAGGAGGAGGAGCAGGTCGGCGTCGTGCATGCCGGCGTGCGCCGCTCCGTAGCCGAGGAGGCCCGTCATGCCGACGTCGTAGGGGTTGTCGTACTGGATCCACTCCTTGCCGCGCAGGCTGTGCCCGACGGGCGCGCCCACCAGCTCGGCGAAGGCGACGACCTCGTCGTGCGCGTACTGCACTCCGGCGCCCGCGAAGATCGCGACGGTCCGCGCCTGGTCGATCGCGGCCGCGAGGGCGCGGACGTCGGCGTCGGCGGGGACCAGGACGGGCGTCGACGGCAGCACGAACGCGGGGAAGCCGTCGACCGCTTCCAGCTCGGCGATGTCGCCGGGGAGGGTGACCACGGCGACTCCGCGGAGCGCCACCGCGCTGCGCATCGCGGCGTTCACGACCCGCGGAGCCTGGGCGGCGGTCGAGATCAGCTCGCGGTAGTTCGAGCACTCGACGAAGAGCCTGTCCGGGTGCGTCTCCTGGAAGTAGGACGAGCCGATCTCGTTGCTGGGGATGTGGCTCGCGATGGCGAGCACCGGGGCGGAGGAGCGGTGCGCGTCGTAGAGGCCGTTGATGAGGTGCAGGTTGCCGGGGCCGCAGCTGCCGGCGCAGACGGCGAGGCGCCCGGTGAGCTGCGCCTCCGCGCCGGCGGCGAAGGCGGCCGCCTCCTCGTTGCGCACGTGGATCCAGTCGATGCCTCCCTTCTCGGAGCCGCCGCTGCGGCGCACCGCGTCGACGATCGGATTCAGCGAGTCGCCGACGATCCCGTAGATGCGGGAGACGCCGGCGTCGATGAGCTGAGCGATGAGCTGGTCTGCGACCGTCTTCTGAGCCATGACCCCATTCGACCGGACCGGGCTGAGCGTCCGCTACTCCGGAAAGTGGAGATCCGGATCGGGTGCATCCCCCTCGGGACGGATGCCCTGCACCTCTAGCCTGGGAGTCGTCACAGGAACACCTCCGTACCGCTGATCCCGGGAGTCGCCATGAACCGCCGCAGAACCGCCCTCGCCCTGGCCGCCGGCGCGGCCCTCGCCCTCGGCCTGACCGGCTGCTCGGGCCTGAACGGCCTGATGGGAGGCGAGACCCGCGACGACGAGACCGGGGAGATCACCGAGGGCGGGACGACCGACGTCTTCCAGCTGCGCGTGGGCGACTGCCTGAACGGCGAGCTCAGCGAGGAGGCGACCGAGGTCACCGACGTGCCGACCGTGCCCTGCACCGACCCGCACGTCTACGAGGTGTTCCAGAACCTGACGATGGCCGACGCCGACGAGTACCCGGGCGAGTCCGTCGCGACGGAGCAGGCCGAGACCGACTGCGTCACGGCGTTCGAGTCGTTCACCGGGATCGGCTACCAGGACTCGGCGTACGACTTCAGCTACTACTACCCGACCGCCGAGAGCTGGGGCACGGGCGACCGGACGATCAACTGCATGATCACCGACCCGAACGGGCCGAGCACGGGCACGCTGGCGGGCGTCGCGGCCTGATCGCGATCTCCGCGCGCGGCGGTGCCGGTCCCGCCGAGCGCTCCGCGCGCGGCCCGGGTCAGTCGCGGTCGCGCGCGGGGAACAGCCGCAGCAGCAGGCCGGAGCCGATCCAGACGACGGCGATCCCCGCGACGAGCCAGGAGGCTCCGAGGCCGGCCGCCGCTCCCGCCAGCACGGCGCCGACGGCCGCGGCGGCGGAGCGCAGCCCCGCGCCGATCGTGAACACCTGCGAGCGGACGGTGGCGGGGCTCTCCTCGTCGCGCAGCAGCAGCATCGCCGCGTTCGAGGGGGCCGTGAAGACGCCCGCGACCGCGAAGGCGGCGATCGCCACGACGACGCCCAGGTCGGGAACGGCGACCAGGAGGACGGCGCCGGTCGCGATGTAGGCGGCGCCCATGGTCCACGCCGGCGGACGGCGGGTCCAGCGGCGGGCCGCCACGGCGAGGGCGCCCAGCAGGCCGCCCACGGCGAAGGCGGTCAGGATCCACGCGGCGGCGTCGGTGCTGCCCAGCCGCTCCACAGAGAGGCTGATCGCCGCGACTCCCGCCGCTCCGCCCGCGACCTGGCTGAGGGTGCCCGCCGAGGTGACCACCGCGATCGGACGGTGCCGCACGAGGTGGGTGACGCCCGCGACGATCGTCCGCAGCACGCCGACGGTCGGCGCCGGACGGGCCTCCATGGCGAGGCCGAGCGACCCGACGACGCCGATGAGGGCGAGGACCGCCATGGCGAGCATCGCGGTCCGCGCTCCCCCGACTCCGACCGCGAGGCCCACGATCGCCGGCCCGCTGATCGAGGCGACCGTGTACGAGAGCGAGTCCTGCGCGTAGGCGCGGCGCGGCTCCGGGATGGCGCTCGTGACGAAGCTCGACATGCCGCCCATGTAGACGGGCGTCGCGAGCCCCGCGAGGAGCAGCAGCACCACGATGAGCGGCGTCGGCACCTCGCCGAGGAAGGCGGCGACCGCGAAGGCGACGGCGGTCGTGAGCGCAGCGCCGACCAGGAGCCGGCGGGGGCGGCGGACCCGGTCGAGCACCGTGCCGACGAGCGGCGCGGCGATCACGGCGGGGAAGAGCGCCGCTCCGGTCAGGGCACCGCCGAGCGCGACGTCGCCGAGACGCTCGACGGCGAGGACGGGGAGGGCGACGACCATGCCGGCGCTGGCCAGGCGGAGGGGGATCGACGCGGCCTGGTAGCTGACCGCGCTCATGCGGGACCGGGGATCGACATCACCTCCGATGGTGCCACGGCTGCGGGGCCGGGTCGGCCGGGGAGGCAGGCCACCGGCCTCTGAGCGGCCTGCGGCGGCGCGCCCTAGGCGATCGGCGTCCGCGCCGCGAGTTCGGCCGCCGCCGCGACGCCCAGGCGCCAGGGCGCGCCGTGGCCGGGCAGGAGTGTCCGCGCCCCGGTCCCGGCGAGGACCCGCAGCGAGTCGAGGGACTGCGCCGTGTCGGCGGTCGCGGCGCGCGCGACCAGGTGCGGGCCGGTGCGCGCGGAGTAGGGGTCGAGCGTGACCAGCGCGTCTCCGCCGATCACCGCGTCGCGCTCGGGCAGGTGCAGCGAGACGTGCCCGTCGGTGTGCCCCGGAGTCGCGAGCACGCGGGGCGACCCGGGCACGTCGAGCACCTCTCCGGCGGTCAGCGGCAGCGTCCCGTGCACGGGCGGCACCGCGAGCGCGCCCGCACGGGCCATCGCGCCGAGCACCGGGATCGCGGAGGGGTGCAGCAGCGGGTACACGAACGGCGTGCGCTGGCGGCGGTAGGAGTAGGGCTGCGCGGCGAGCGGCTGGTCGGCCGCGTGCAGGTGCACGGGGACGCCCCGCCGGACGAGGCTGCGGGCGACGCCGAGGTGGTCGACGTGCGGTCAACCGGCCCGCCTCCTCGATCAGGTAGAGGTTCGTCCAGGCGTGCTCGAGCCGGTGCACCCCGGGTGCGACGTCCCGGTGCAGGCTCGCGCCGCCCCCTCGCCGCTGCTGCCGGCCCTGCTGCTCGCGCTGCTGCTGCTGCTCGCGCTGCTGCTGCTCCATCGTGCTCCCGCCCCTCCGGGCCCGCGCCCGATCGCGACGACGCTACGAGCGTCTGCGACGGATCGGACAGGGCGTTGACGGCGGGGGTCCGCGTCGTGCAGGGCTCAGCGGCGCCGCCCGCGAAGGGCGAGCTGCACCGCCGCGAGCAGGAGGAGGACCGCGAAGAGGATCCCGGACACGCGCGCCGGCAGGAGGAAGGAGAGCGCCACTCCGGCGAAGGAGAACGCCGTGGCGGTGAGCCCGACCACGAGGCCCGCCCGCACGTCGAGCAGGCCGCGCCGGGCGTTCGCGATCGAGCCGGTGACCGCCGTCGGGATCATCGCGGCGAGCGAGGTGCCCTTGGCCAGGAGGTCCGCGAGCCCGAAGGCGCCGACCAGGACCGGCACGGCGATCGCTCCGCCGCCGATGCCGAAGAGGCCGGAAGCGACGCCCATCCCGATGCCGAGCCCCGCGAATCCGGGCCACACTCCCCAGCCCTCGGCGACGTCGCCGGTGTCGTTCGAGCCGAACACGGCCATCCGCACCGCCGCGGCCACGAGCAGCGCCACGAACATCCAGCGCAGCACGCCCAGAGGCAGCCGCGCGAGCAGCCAGGATCCGGCCACCGCCCCGAGCATCGCCGCAGCCGCGATCACCGCCGCCGGGACCCAGGCGACCTGGCCGGCGAGGGCGTAGCCGAACGCTCCGGCGACCGAGGTCGGAGCGATCGCGAGCAGCGAGGTGGCGGAGGCGCGGCGCTGGTCCATCCCGGCCCACGCGATCAGCATCGGCACCATCACGATCCCGCCGCCGACGCCGAACGCGCCCGACAGGGTCCCGCCGACCGCGCCGATCAGGGCCAGGACGAGCAGGGCGCGCGGGCGCATGCGCGCGGCCGTCCGATCGGGGAGGGGCGCCTGCGGGGCGGTCGCGTCGGTCACGGCTCCATGCCACCACAGCACCGGGCCGAGGGCGAATCGACGGGCGTCGACCGCGTTCCTGAGAGGACCGGCCCGGCCCGGCCCCCCTTCTCTGGCAGTTGCCTGGGCGGGCCGGGTCCGACCGTGACGTTCGGCGTCGACGGAGCGTCCTACCTGCATACCCCGCCTGATCGAGCGATCGGGCCCCGAGCGAAAGAGGAGACCATGGCCGAGACCACCGCGACCACCACCCGTCAGACCAGCACCGGATCCGGACGCACCGTGATCGAGGACGGCGTCATCGCCAAGGTCGCCGGCATCGCCGCGCGCGAGGTCCCGGGCGTCCACGCCCTCGGCGGAGGAGCGGCCCGAGCGATCGGCGCCATCCGCAGTGCGATCGGCAACGACGACCGCGGCCAGGGCGTCAAGGTCGAGGTCGGCGAGCGCCAGGTCGCCGCCGACATCACCATCGTCGCCGAGTACCCCGCGCCGCTGCAGAAGGTCGCCGAGGACGTGCGCTCCGCCGTCGCCGACGCCATCCAGCACATCGCCGGCATGGAGGTCGCCGAGATCAACGTGACCGTCCAGGACGTCCACATCCCCGAGGACGACACCCAGGAGTCCGACCCGCGCGTCGTCTGACCCGTTCCCCCCGCACCGACGCCCCGGGCCGGACGGCACCGGGGCGTCGGCGTGTCGGCGACCCTGCGCCGACCCCCGGGGCGTCCCCCGCGCCCCTCCCCGACCCGGAACCCGACCCCGCACCCCGATGCGGGGCCCCCGCCCCCGAACCCCTGACCCGAACAGGAGCGATGACATGGAGAAGTCCTGCGTCCGCCCCCTCGACCTGGACGACGCCGTCGCCCTCGTCGGCATCCTCGCCGCCCTCGAGGCTCTCCTCGACAGCGGCGGCCTCCCCTTTGAGGAGGTCGAGGCCCTGCGCCACGGCCTCGAGCAGGGCGGAGCCCTCCTCCCCGGAAGTGACGAGAACGAGATCGCGACGGCTCTGGGTGGGCTGAACGCCCGCCTGCGTGGGACCATCGGGTGATCGCGCCGCGCTCGACGTTCCCGTAGCCTTCATCCGCGCTCGTGTCGACCCCGGAGACGCGCTCCCCCACCCACGGGTAGCGTCCGGTCCGGTCCCGCACTCCCACGGGGTCGCTGAACCCCGAGAGCCGGAGGAGATCCGATCGTGAACGGTGACCACTTCGTCCTCTCGACCGCGACGCCGTGGGACGACCGCACCGAGATCATCGGCGTGTACGCCTCGGAGGCGTGGGCCCGCGAGGCCGCCGCCGCATGGCTCGGCTCCCCGGACCGCGAGGCGTTCCCCCGGTGCGTCATCGAGGGCTGGAGCGGCGCGCACCTCCTCGGCCGCGAGGTCGTCGAGGCCCTCGGCGTCGACGACGAGGGCGGCGACGAGTCGCTGGGCGGCCCCCGCAGCCTCTGACGTGGCGGCCTAGCCGACCCAGTGCGACGGGCGCTCGAAGTGCGACGGCAGCGTGGTCGCCGCATCCCCTCGGGCGCTGTTCACCTGCGCCTGGGTGAGGTAGACCGCCTCGGCGAGCCGCGCGCCGGACACATCAGTGTCGCGCAGGTCCACCCCGAGCAGGTCGCACCGCTGCAGATCCGCACCCCGCAGATCCGCGGCGAGGAGGAGCGCGCCCCGCAGGTCCGCCCCCCGCAGGTCCGCGTTCCGGAGCGATGCGCCCGCCAGATCGGCACCCGGAGCGAGCCGACGGCCCCTCGACCGGCGGGCAGCCGGCGCCGCTCCTGCGCGAGCGGCCGCGCTCGCCGCGATCAGGAGCGGCCGGGACGCTCCGTACTCCGCGTCGACGTCGACCGCGACCATCTGCTCCGGCTCGCCGAGCGTGTGCGCGTGCACCGCGTCGAACCGCTCGCGCAGCTCGTCGAGGAGCGGCGCGCCGACGCCGGGCAGCGCCAGAGCGGAGTCGAGGTACCAGAGCAGCTCGTGCAGGCGGCGCATCAGCGGGAACACCGCGAACATCCGCTCGCGCACGGCCGGTTCGGACCGCCAGGAGACGCCGCCGAACGTGTGCTGCGAGACCTTCTGGCCGGCGCCGAAGCAGTCGAAGACGGTGCAGCCGACGAAGCCCTGCGGCCGGAGCCGGCGGTGGATCGTGCACGCGTCCTCGCCGTCGAGGTTGACGCACGGGTCCCCGGCGCGCTTGTCGAACGGGAAGTCGGCGGAGCGGGCGAAGGCGAGGGCCACGCAGCACAGGCCGAAGCAGTTCGCGCAGTCGGCGCCGAGGTCCTCGCGGCGGCCGAGCTCGACCCTGGTGCGTGACGTCATCCGTCCGAGCCTACGCGCGGCGGCGCCTCCGGATCAGTGCGCGAGCGCGAGCACGCCGACGACCAGCACGCCGAGGCCCACGATCCCGAGCAGCGAGACGAGGCTCTCCTTCCAGGAGAGGCCCGCGCGCACGACGGCGATGAGGGCGATTCCCGCGAGCGTGGCGACGTAGACGCCCGCGCCGATCCGCAGCGCGACCGTCGCGTCGATCCAGCCCAGCGCCGCGGCGCCGAGCGCGAGGACCGGCAGCGACGCCGAGGCGAGCGCCCCGCCCGCGATCCGCAGCATGGTGTGCGTCTCGGAGCGCGAGGGCGCCGAGGCGTGCACGACCTGGTGCGCGATCACCTCGGCGACGAAGCCCGCGGCCGAGATCCCGATGATCGAGATCACGAGGCTCTGGAGGGCGTGGACCGCGTCGGGGTGGTCGCCGACCAGGTAGATCGTCACCACGGCCAGGCCCGTGAAGGTCGCGTAGACGCGCTCCTTGAGGGCGCGGGCGATCTCGTCGAGGGGGCGGCGGGTCCGCTCCGCCCACCGGCCGGCGCGGCCCGGGCGCAGGCGCACCGGCGTCATCCGGTCGGCGGGTGCGGTGCGGCCCTCGTCGGCCGCTCCGTCAGTAGGAGGCGGAGTCGACACGTGCCGCGGAGGAGTCGCCCGTGTGCCGCGCGGCGAGGTCGCCGAGGATGGTCGCGGAGCCGCTGGTGCCGAAGCGGGTGACGCCGAGGCCGCGGTAGGCGAGGAGCGTGTCGAGGTCGCGGACTCCGCCGGACGCCTTCACCTGGACGGCCTCGGAGACGGCGCCGCGCATGAGGCGGAGGTCGTGCTCGTTCGCGCCTCCGCCCGCGAAGCCGGTGGCGGTCTTCACGAAGTCCGCGCCGGCGCGCTCGGCGGCCCGGCTGCCCTCGACGACCTGCTCGTCGTCGAGGAGGCTCGTCTCGAGGATGACCTTGACGACGTGGCCCTCGGCGGCCTCGACCACGGCGCGGACGTCGTCCTCGACATCCTGGAGCAGGCCGCTCCGGAGGCGGCCGATGTTGACGACCATGTCGAGCTCGGACGCGCCGTCGGCGAGCGCCTGACGCGACTCCGCGACCTTCGCCGCGGTCGAGGTGGTGCCGTGGGGGAAGCCGATGACCGTGCCGACCAGGACGCCGGAGCCCTCGAGCCGAGCGACCGAGTGGGCGATGTCGGAGGGGCGGACGCAGACGCTGAACACGCCGGACGCGCGCGCCTCGTCGAGCTGGGCGTCGACCTCGGCGCGGGTGAGCTCGGGCTTCAGGATCGCGTGGTCGATGAGCGCCGCGATCTCGGCGACGGTGGGCAGGCTGGAGTCGGTCATCCGCACATTTTACGTCCGCCGGCGGGACGACGAAGGCCCGCGATCCTTCGATCACGGGCCTTCGGTCGTTCACGCCGCTAGCGGCGCTCGGTCACCAGCTGGACTTGGTGATACCGGGCAGCTCGCCGCGGTGCGCCATGTCACGGAAGCGGACACGCGAGATGCCGAACTTCGTGAGGTTGCCGCGGGGGCGGCCGTCGACGGCGTCGCGCGAGCGGACGCGGACGGGCGAGGCGTTGCGGGGGAGCTTCTGGAGGCCGACGCGGGCGGCCTCACGGGTCTCGTCGGTCCCGGCCGGGTCGACCAGGGCCTTCTTCAGCTCGAGGCGCTTGGCGGCGTAGCGGTCGACGATCACCTTGCGCTGCTCGTTGCGGGCGATCTTGCTCTTCTTGGCCATACTTAGCGCTCCTCGCGGAAGTCGACGTGCTTGCGCACTACGGGGTCGTACTTCTTGAGCACGAGACGGTCGGGGTCGTTGCGGCGGTTCTTCTTGGTCACGTAGGTGTAACCGGTGCCGGCCGTCGAACGGAGCTTGATGATCGGACGGACGTCCTGCTGCTTGGCCATTAGATCTTCACCCCGCGAGCGAGAACATCCTTGACGACGGACTCGATGCCACGGGCGTCGATGACCTTGATGCCCTTGGCCGAGAGGGTCAGGGTGACGTTACGGCGAAGCGACGGCACGTAGTACGTCTTCTTCTGCACGTTCGGGTCGAAGCGGCGCTTGGTGCGCCGGTGCGAGTGCGAGATGGCGTGCCCGAAGCCGGGGACGGCTCCGGTCACCTGGCAGACTGCTGCCATGGTTTCCTCCATGTGTGGTTACCGTGGATCACGCGCGGCACGAAGCCCCGCCCGACCCACCCAAGGTCACTTGTCGGCGCACCGCCCGCCTGTCCGGCCGGAGCCGGAGCTCCTGCCCGGTGGGCAGCACGCAAGCGCGTGCAGATGCACGCAACCTCGCTAGGCTACGCGACCCGGGCGGCGGCCGCAACAGGGTGGGGACACTCCCCCGACAGGGTGGGGACACTGCCCGGACAGGGTGGGGACACTGCCCCGACAGGGTGGGGACGCCGCCCCGACGTGCACGGGGACTTCCTGGGAGGTTCCGGCAGAAGTGGCCTCCCGTACCCCCCGAGCAGGGCGTTCGTGTAGGTTGCGCCTTCCTCGCGGGTCGACGACCGCCCTACTCTGAGCCGACCGCGGGCGCCCGCTCCCGGCAGCAGCCGGGAGTAGCAGCACATGCGCCAGTCCTTCCTCCGTTCCCTCGTCGCCGCGGCCGTGCTCGTAGCGGGCGCAGGACTCAGCGTCGTGGCCGCGCCGACCGCGTCGGCGGCGCCGGTCTTCAGCACCGCGTGCTTCACCTCCCCGAAGGTCTCGACGGTGTCGCAGTACACCGTTCCCGCGACCGGGGTCTCGACGGTCCGCGCCGTCCTCAGCGGACAGAACGGCGGGAAGGGTGCGAGCGGCCTCGGGACGGGCAACGCCGGCGGACGCGGCTCCAGCCTCGTCGTGGAGGTGCCCGTCACACCCGGGCAGGTGCTGGAGATCGGGCGCCTCACCGGCGCCCCGGCCGGAGCGGCAGGCGCCACGCGCTACGTGAACGGCGGCGTCTACGCGGGCGACTCCGGCGGCGCGGGCGGCGACGCCCAGTACCTCAGCACGGCCGGCTCGGACGGCTGTCAGCACGCCCTCGCCGTGGCGGCGGGCGGCGGAGGCGGCGGCGGGCGGTCCTCGGTCGGCGGCGACGCCGACGCCGGCAGCGGCGCGAGGGGCGGCGGGAACGGCGGCAGGAACAACGCGGCCGACGGCGGCGGCGGCGGAGCGGCCGGGCAGAGCTCGGGCGGCTCGCCCGGCGCCCGCGGCTACAGCACGTTCGGCGAATGCGCCGACGGCAACAACGGCCAGTGGGGCGTGTTCCTCAACGACGGCAAGGGCGCCGACGCCGGCGCCTCCCGCGGCGGCGGAGGCAACTGCTCGTTCCCCGGCCACAGCGGCGGCGGCGGCGGGGCAGGCTGGTGGTACGGCGGCGGCGGCGGATCGCCCTACGTGTTCGGCAGCATGAACGACACCCTCGGCGTCATGAACGACCCCGGCGCCGGCGGCGGCGGCTCGAGCTACGTGCACCCGAGCGCGACGAGGATCTCGCAGACGGCCGGCCCGACGGCGGCCGACCCCGTGGTCGCTCCGGTGTACGACACCGCCGTGACCGTGACGCGCACCCCCGACTTCTCGATGCTCGGGCAGGAGGTCACCGTCACCGCGAGGGTGACCATCCCGAGCCTGGGCCGGCCGGTGGCCGCCGGCGGCACCGTCGAGATCCTCACCGGCGCGGGCACCAGCAGGGTGACCCTCGACGCGGACGGCGTCGGCGTGCTGACCACGAGGGACATCCCGCAGGGCTGGAACGAGATCCGCGCGCACTACCCCGACACCATCACCCCCGCCGAGGCGGGACGCGGGAGCTGGTCGGCGCTCCCCGCTCTGCGCCACGAGGTGCGCGCGTGCGCCGCGACACCCGTCATCACCCGGCAGCCCTCGGACATCGCGGGCGTCACCAACCAGATCTACACGCTGACGATGGGCGTGAGCGTCTCGGCCGTCTACGGCGGCATCCCCGCCGTGTCCTGGGAGAGGTCCACGGACGGCGGCGCCACGTGGAAGCCCGCGCTCGGCCGGGCGGGCGCCCGGGAGGACGGGACCGCGTTCCTCGAGGCCGGCCCCGATCCCACCGGCTCCTACCGCTACCGGGCGACCCTGACCACCTGCGGCGGCAGCGTCCGCAGCGAGCCGGCCACCGTCGCGGTGGGCGGCGTGCGCTTCGACCTGTCGACGCTCCCGCAGAAGGCGTACGGCGACTCCTTCGACGCGAGCCCCTACGCGCAGGCCGTCGATGTGCCCGGCCGCTCGATCGTCCTGAGCAGCAGGACCGCCGAGACCTGCTCCGTCAGCGGCATGAGGGTGACCGTGCTCCACGCCGGCGTCTGCACGCTCGCGGCGAGGCTCGACGCGCTCGCTCCTCTGGGCTGGGCGGGCGAGCCCCTGCAGAGCTTCACGGCGAAGCCGAAGGCGCTCACGGTGACCGCCCCGACGGTCGACTACCCGCGAGGCGCGCCGTCCCCCGACCTGCGCTGCACGGCCGCCTTCGTCGGCACCGACACCTTCGGCGCCCCGCTCACGGCCGGCGTCTACCGGCCGATCGTCACGGCGGACGACGTCATCTACCGCTTGATCCCGAACTGGCCCACCTCCACCTTCACCACCTTCACCACGCGGTGCAGCGGCGCGAAGGTCAGCAGCGACTACACGATCGCGGGGTACAAGGACGGCGCGCTGCGCATCGTCGCGGCCGTCCCGATGGTGACCGCCTCCTCGCCCTCGTCGACCTACGGATCCACTCCCCCCGCGATCACCGCCTCCGTGACCGGCTCCCCCTCGGGGACGGTCTCCTGCGGCGCCTTCGCGGCGTCCGACACCGGATTCACGACGCCGCTGGCGCTCTCCGCGACGACCCCCGTCGGCCGCTACCCCACGCGCTGCTCCGGCCTGACGAACCCCTCGGGACAGCTGATCACCATCGACGGCGCGCTCACGATCTCGCCGGCGCCCCTCTCGGTGACCGCGTCGAGCCCCGGGACGCAGGCGCACGGCACCGCGACCGCCCCGACGGTCACCTGCACGGCCGACGGCTTCGCAGGAACCGACCGGTTCGTCACCGAGCCGACCGGCGCCTACTACACGGCGGACGGCACCGGGAAGGTGACGATCGGAGCGCGCACGCCCGTCGGCGACTACGTCACCAGGTGTGACGGAGGCGACGCGGGGCCGAACTACACCCTCCGGTCGATCCCCGGCACCTTCGCGCTGGCCGACCGCTCGGCCCCCGTCGTGACCGTGCCCGCCGCCGTCACGGCCGAGCCGGCCGACGTCTCCGGCGCCGTCGTCACCTTCGCGTCCTCCGCGCAGGACGCGGTCGACGGAGCCGTGGGCTCGACCTGCACGCCCGCCTCGGGAAGCGTCTTCCCGATCGGGGACACGACGGTCGACTGCACCGCGGACGACGAGGCCGGCAACACCGGCACGTCCTCGTTCCGGATCACGGTCCGGAAGTTCTCGCAAACGGTCGCCTTCACCTCCTCGCGGCCGACCGCGCCGACGGCGCTGGGCACCTTCACTCCGACGGCCACCGGCGGCGGCTCCGGGAGCCCCGTCTCGATCGGAGCGACCGGATCCTGCGCGATCGCCGACGGCATCGTGACCTTCACGCGCGGCGGCACCTGCACCGTGACCGCGGATCAGGCCGGCGACGACCACTACACCGCGGGGCGCGCCTCCTTCGATCTCGAGGTCGCGAAGGCGTCGCAGACGCTGACGGTCGCGGTGCCGAAGACCGGCGTCCTGGAGTCGACCGGCGTCGCCACGGCGACCTCGAGCTCCGGACTGCCGGTGCTCGTCAGGACCTTCTTCGGCTGCACCGTCGCGCCTGACGCGACGGGCGCGCAGATCCTGACCTACACCGAGCCCTCGACCTGCGGCGTGCAGTTCGACCAGCCGGGCGACGACGTGTACGCGGCCGCCGACGGCCTGGTGCGCTTCGTCCCGATCTCGCGGATCCCCCAGACCGTCGTCGTCACGTCGACTCCGCCCGACCGGGTGTTCACCGACGACCGGTACACGGTCGAGGCGACCGGCGGCGGCTCGGGCAACCCGCTCGTGATCGCGGTGATCGAGAACGGCAACTGCACCATCGCGGACGACGTGGTGACGTTCTTCGGCGACGGCACCTGCACGGTGACGATCGACCAGGCCGCGGACGATCGGCACGACGCCGCTCCGCAGGTCCGGCAGGTCATCACAGTCGGGACTCCCGAGGGGAACCTCTCCTTCGGGAGCACCGCGCCCCCGCACGCGATGTCGCTCGAGACGTACCGGCCGACGATCGTGCCCGGCCCGTCGAAGGGCGTGCCCGTGCTCTCCGCGAGCCGAGACTGCTCGATCCTCCCGGACGGAGTGACCGTGCGGAACGACGGGGCCGGGCTCTGCGTGCTGTCCCTCGACCAGCCCGGAGACGGCTACTGGCCCGCGCGGCACGCCGAGCAGGAGTACTCGATCTACTTCCTCCCGCAGACGGTCCGGATCACGAGCGCGCCTCCGGTCGGCGCCGTCCTCGGGGACACGTACCGCCCCGTGATCGAGGGCGGCGCCTCGGGCATCGCTCCGTTCCTCCTCACCACCGCGTCGTGCTCGGCGAAGGACGGCGTGGTCACCTTCACCACGAAGGGCGTCTGCGGCGTCTTCGCCTACCAGAACGGCAACCGGCAGTACGACAGCGCCCGGCCCGCCGTGCAGGAGGTGGAGGTCGGCTACGCGCCCGGCTCCGTGACGTTCACGACCGCCGTCCCGACCGACGCGGAGGTCGGCGGATCCTTCACTCCCGCCTTCACGCGCGGACCGTCCTCCGGCCCCTCGGTGCTCAGCGTCTCGGGCGCCTGCTCCGACGGCGAGAACGGCGCCGTCCGGTTCGACTCCGCGGGCACCTGCACGCTGACGGCGATCCACTACCGCGACGCCACCTACGGCACCGCGCGGGCGGTCCAGACCTTCGAGATCACCGCGATCGCGCAGACCGTCGCCTTCACCTCGACCGCGCCGTCGACGGCCACGTCCGGCGACACGCTCACTCCGACCGCGACGGGCGGCGCGTCCGGGCTCCCCGTGACGATCGGAGCGACCGGCGCCTGCACGCTCGCGGACGGCGTCGTCACCTTCGCCGGCAGCGGCACCTGCACCGTCACGGCGGACCAGGCGGGCGACGGGCGCTACGCCGCGGCGGCGCAGGCCTCGCAGACCGTCGCGGTCACGCAGCTCGCGGGCACCGTCGCGTTCGGCGGCGATGCTCCGGCCGAGGCCCGGGTCGGGGGCTCCTCGACGGCCGCGGTCGTCGCCGGCCCCTCCAGTGCTCCCTCGGTGCTGACGGCCTCCGGCGCCTGCTCCGTCGGGCCCTTCCGACTGGTCTCCTACGACTCCGCCGGCACCTGCACGCTGACGCTGGACCAGGCGGGCGACATCCGCCACAGCGCAGCGCCGACGGCCGTGCGCAGCTTCGAGATCACCCGGGTCGCGCAGACCGTGGCCTTCACCTCGCAGGCGCCGGACTCGGCGCTCTCGGGCGGCACCTACCGCCCGACCGCGACCGGCGGAGCCTCAGGGCGCCCCGTGGTGCTCGGCGCCTCCGGATCCTGCACGCTCACGAACGGGGTCGTCGCCTTCACCGGATCGGGCACCTGCACGGTGACCGCCGACCAGACGGGCGACGCCCGGTACGACGCGGCGGAGCGGGCCTCGCAGGTGATCGCGGTCGGACTGCTCGCGGGCACCGTCTCCTTCGGCGGCACCGCGCCGACCGGCGCGACGGTCGGCGGGACGACCACCCCGCGGATCATCGCCGGGCCCTCCACGGCGCGTCCGGTGCTGACCGCCTCCGGAGCATGCTCGGCGGCCGCGGGAGTGGTGTCCTACGACTCCGTCGGCACCTGCACGCTGACGCTCGACCAGGCGGGCGACTCGCGGTACGGCGCCGCTCCGCAGTCCGTCCGCACCTTCGCGATCGGCGCCCTCGGCCAGACGCTGGCGTTCGCCTCGCCGGTCCCCGACGCGGCGGTCGCGGGGGGCTCCTACACGCCCGTCGTGACGGCCGGCGCGTCGAGCGCCCCCGTGGTGCTCGGAGCGGCCGGGTCCTGCACGGTCGCGGACGGCGTCGTGACCTTCACCCGCTCCGGCACCTGCACGGTGACCGCGGACCAGGCCGGGGACGAGCGCCACTCGGCGGCTCCGCGCATCACGCAGTCGGTGGAGGTCGGCACGGCGGCGGGAGCGGTGTCGTTCCGCGACGCCGCTCCGACGGACGCCCGGATCGGCGGCTCCTGGACCCCGTCGATCGTCCGCGGCCCGTCGAGCGCCGACCCGGTGCTCGACGCCTCCGACTCCTGCTCGCTGGGAGAGGACGGCACGGTGTCGTACGACTCCGTCGGCACCTGCACGCTGACGCTGGACCAGGCCGGCGACGACGCTCACGCGCCCGCGGAGCAGGTCGTCCGGACGTTCCCGATCGGCAAGGCGCGGCAGACGGTCGCCTTCACCTCCGCGGCTCCGAGCACGGCGATCGCGGGCGGCCGCTACACGCCGACCGCGACGGGCGGCTCCTCCGACCTGCCGGTCACGATCGGCGCCACGGGCGCGTGCTCGCTCGCGAGCGGCGTCGTGACCTTCAGCGGATCCGGCACCTGCACGGTCACCGCGGATCAGGCCGGCGACGCCTCGCACGACGCGGCTCCCCGGGCGACCCAGTCGATCGCGGTCGCCGCGGTCGTCCCCCAGAAGAAGAAGGCGCAGAAGGTCGCCTTCTCGACCGCGATGCCGTCCTCGCCCGAGAAGGGGATCGCCTACCCGGTCGCGGCGACCGCCTCCTCCGGTCTGCCCGTGAAGCTGTACGCGAGCGGCACCTGCACGCTGACCGCGACCGGCGCGGGCACGGCGACGGTGCGGCTGACGGGCGCGGCGAGCTGCACCGTCCGGGCCACACAGGCGGGCGACTCCGCCTGGCTCGCCGCGACCTCGGTGACGCAGTCGCTGCAGGTGAAGTCCTCCACCCGCGCCGACCTGACGCTGGCGCTGGCGCCGGCGCCGGGACTGGCGGCGACGGCCCCGCTCTCGGGCACGATCACCGTCCGGAACACCGGCACCCGGGACGCGGCGACGACGACCACCCGGGTCGTCGTCAGCGGAACGGTGGCGAGTGCGCCCGGCGCCGTGCAGACGAAGGGCTCGGCGGCGGGCACGACGGTCCTCACCTGGACCGCGCCGAGCGTCTCGGCCGGGCGGAGCACCACCTACTCGGTGACGCTGGTCGACCGGCCGGCCGCCACGACGATCGACGCCAGGGTGTCGACCGCCGCCGCCGATCCCACACCGGCGAACAACGCGGTCAGGCGCACCTTCCGGTAGAGGCTGCGGGGAGGGAGGGGTGTCGCGCCGCGTTGCCCGTTCCCTCCCCGACCGCTACGGTCGCGGGGACGCTCCGGGGGACGGGGCTCGCGAGGGGGGCCCGTGGACCGGTTGAGGCGACGCGCGCTGCTGCTGGGGATCGCCTCCTCGGCGGTCGCGTTGACGGGGTGCACGCCCGCCCGGCCCGCTCCCGCGGCGCTCCCGCCGAGCACGGCGCCGGCGGCGGTGCTGCCGTCCGCCGCTCCGACCGCCGTCCCGACCCCTCCCCGCCCCGTGCCGACCACCACCGCCGCGGCGGCTCCGGTGCGGCGGAAGGCGCCGCTGCCCTCCGGCACGATCTCGGAGCTGCCCGGCGAGGGGAGCACGCTCGCCTGGACCGTCGACGACGGCGCGGACTCCGACGTGGTCGCCGCCTACGCGCAGTTCGCCCGCGACACCGGCACCCGGCTGACCTTCTTCCTCAACGGGAAGTACGACTCGTGGACCGTGAACGCGCCGCTGCTGGCTCCGCTCGTCGCCTCGGGGCAGGTGCAGCTCGCGAACCACACCTGGTCGCACGCCGACCTGACGAGCCTCTCGAGCGACGGCGTGCAGGAGGAGCTGGGCCGCAACGGCGACTTCATCCGCTCGACCTACGGGGTGGAGGCGGCGCCCTTCTACCGGCCGCCGTTCGGCTACACGGACGAGCGGAGCCGGGCCGCCGCGTCGGCGATCGGCTACACGGCGACGGTGCTCTGGTACGGCTCGCTCTCGGACTCGGGGCGGATCACGCCGGAGCAGGTGGTCGGCTTCGCGGACCAGTGGTTCCTGCCGCAGCACATCGTGATCGGGCACGCGAACTTCGATCCCGTGACGCAGGTCTACGCGCGGCTCGTCGACATCCTCCGCGAGCGCTCGCTCGAGACGGTGACCCTCCGCGACGTGTTCGCGGTCTGAGCGCCTCCCCGCCGAAGTTGGTCAGCGCGCGGGTCAGCGCAGCGCGGGTCAGCGCAGCGCAGGTCAGCGCGCGGGTCGGCGCAGCGCGGCGCGCGCGGCAGCGGAGACGGCCGCGGCGACCGCGTCGAGGGCGGGCGTGTGCAGGGCCCACTGCTGCCAGTAGAGGAGGACGTCGACGGGGTCGCCGCCCAGCTCGACCAGGCCCTCGCCGCCGACCGGGGCCTGCAGCTCGGGCAGCATCCCCCACCCCATGCCCAGGCGCACGGCCCGCTCGAAGTCGGTCGACCCGGGGACGCGGTGCTGCGGCGGGCGGCCCTCGACGCCGGCGGCTCGGAGGAAGTCGTCCTGCAGGCGGTCCTTCTCGTCGAAGACGACCAGCGGAGCGCTCGCGAGACCGGCCGTGCCGCCGTCCGGGAACCAGCGCTCGGCGAACGCAGGCGAGGCCATGGCGCGGTACCGCATCACTCCGAGGGGCGCGACGGTGCAGCCGAGCACCGCCTCCGACTCTCCGGTGACGGCCGCCAGCACGGTGCCGTCGCGGAGGAATGCGGTGGTGTGCGCCTGGTCCTCGCGGTGCAGCTCCACCACGACGTCGGGGACGGAGGCGAGCGCGGGCAGCACCCAGGTGGCCAGGGAGTCGGCGTTGACGGCGAGCGGGAGGACGACGGGGCCCGCCCCCGCCGCGTCCTCGCCGCCGAGCGAGCGGACGGCGTCGTCGGCGAGGAGCTCGATCTGACGGGCGAGGCGGAGGAGCCCGGCACCGGCCTCGGTCGCGACGACGGGGCGCGAGCGCACCAGCAGGACGCGGCCGGCGGCGGTCTCGAGCGCCTTGATCCGCTGGCTGAGGGCGGAGGGGGTGATGTGCAGGGCCCGGGCGGCGGCGTCGAAGGAGCCGTACCGGACGGAGGCGGCGAGCGCGCGCAGGCGGGAGAGGTCGAGCTCGTCGGTCAGCATCAGTGCTGCTTACGGTACTGAAGGAGCATGAGCTGGTCTACAGGAGCGCCCCGCCCTAGCGTCGGAGCGTGTCCCCCCTCCTCGCCGCCCTCTCCGGCCTCGGCTTCGGCCTCTCGCTCATCATCGCCATCGGCGCGCAGAACGCCTTCGTGCTCCGCCAGGGCCTCCGCCGCGAGCACGTGCCCGCCGTCGTCGCGATCTGCGCACTCTGCGACGCCGCGCTGATCGTGCTCGGGATCGCGGGGATCGGAGCGGTCCTGGAGTCGGCGCCGTGGCTGCTGGTGGTGATCCGCTGGGGCGGCATCGTCTTCCTCCTCGCCTACGCGGTGATGGCGGCGAGACGCGCACTGCGGCCGGGGACCCTCGACGGCGATCCGGCCGGCGCCTCGACGTCGCTCCGCACGGCGATCGGCACGTGCCTGGCGCTCACGCTGCTGAACCCGCACGTCTACCTCGACACGGTCATGCTGCTCGGGTCGGTGGCGAACACGCACGGCGACGAGCGCTGGTGGTTCGGGGCGGGGGCGGCGGCCGGGAGCGTGCTGTGGTTCACCGCTCTCGGCTTCGGGGCGCGGGCGCTGCGGCCGCTGTTCCGGAGCCGCGGGGCCTGGCGGATCCTCGACGCGGCCGTGGCGGTCGTGATGGTGGTGCTGGCGGTGTCGCTCGCGCTGCACTGAGGGCCTGGTGGTGCACTGCTTGTTCTACTAACATTGCAAACATGTTGTTCCGGGTCGACCACTCCGCGGCGGGCTCGCTCGCCGACCAGCTGGAGTCGCAGGTGCGCTCGGCCGTCGCCCGGGGCGAGCTCTCGGCGGGCGACCGCCTGCCGCCCGCCCGCGAGCTCGCCGACTCGCTCGGCATCAACATGCACACCGTGCTGCGCGCGTACGCCTCCCTGCGCGACGACGGGATCCTCCAGATGCGCCGGGGCCGCGGCGCGTGGATCACGGAATCGGCCGGGCCCGGGCTCGTGCGCGTCACCGCCCTGGTCGACGAGCTGCTCGCGGAGGCCCGCCGCAGCGGCATCACCCCGGCGGAGCTCGTCCGCCTGATCGAGAGGACCGGATCATGACCGCCACCGCCGACCGCCGCCGCGAGCTCCTCGCCGCCGCGTCCCTCCTGCTCCCCGCCGCCGGAGTGCTCGTCTCGCGCCTCGTCCTGGACGACGCTCTGCCCGCGGAGCTCGCCTCGCACTGGTCGGGCACCGGGGCGGCCGATGCGACCGCATCGACGGGCGCCCTGCTCGCGATCGCCCTCGTGCTCTCCGGGCTCCCGGCCGTCGCGGGCCTCGTGGCGGCGGTCGTCGGGCGCGCCCCGCGGCTCCTGCTGGCGACCCTCGGCCTCGTGGCCGGGCTGGGCGCCTCCGCCTGGGCGACCTCGGTCGGCACGACGCTCGCGGCCGGGCGCGCCGAGGGGGCGGAGCTCGGCGGGTGGCTGCTCGCGCTGCTCGGAGGGATGCTCTTCGCCGTCGTGCCCGCGCTGATCGCTCCGGGCACCCGGCGCGCCTCCCGCCTGGCCGCCGGGCGCCTGCCGCTGGCGGCGGAGGAGAC
The DNA here is from genome assembly GCF_002930845.1 of Rathayibacter sp. AY1A7. Taxonomy (NCBI): domain Bacteria; kingdom Bacillati; phylum Actinomycetota; class Actinomycetes; order Micrococcales; family Microbacteriaceae; genus Rathayibacter; species Rathayibacter sp. AY1A7. The sequence goes on from NZ_PSTL01000018.1 coordinate 64,953, forward strand.
CGGCGCCTGGTCGCAGACGCTGACGGGCCCGGTGTTCGCCGTCGCCGCGATCGCCACGGCGGCGGGCGCGGCCCTCTCCCTCGCGACGCTCGCCGCGGCGGGCGCCACCGGTCCGGCGATCGCGACGGCCGTCGTCCTCGGCGTCGTCGCGCTGGTGCTCCTCTCCTTCTCCCGCCTGAGGGTGACCGCCGACCGCCGCGGCCTCCGCGTCGTCACGACCGCCCTCGGCATCCCGCTGCGCCGCATCCCGCTCGACACCATCGCCTCGGCCGGCACGGCCCAGCTGCGGCCGTCGGAGTGGGGCGGCTGGGGGTACCGGGTGATGCCGGGCCGCTCGGCGGTCATCCTGCACGCCGGGCCGGGGCTGGTGGTGACGACGGACCGCTCGCGCGAGTTCGCGATCAGCCTCGACGACCCCGAGACCCCCGCGGCGCTGCTCGAGACCCTGCGCTCGCGGGCCTGAGGCGCCGACCCGTCAGTCGACCACGATCCGGACGAGCGTCGTGACGGCATCCACCGCGTTCACGTAGGAGTAGTGCCGCGAGGTCGGGAAGGCGAGGTGCCGTCCGGGCTCCAGCCGCACGGGCTCCTCGCCCTCCCGCTCCAGGAGGAGCGCGCCGGCGGTGACGAGCAGGATCTCGTGCCACCCCTCGGGGTCGGGCTGCGCGTCGTAGCGGTCCCCGGCGCCGAGCGTCCAGGTCCAGAGCTGGGCCTCCCGGCGCGCGGGGACGGAGGAGAGCAGGACGGCGACGCTCGCCTCGCCCGCTCCCCGCCAGGCGACCTGGTCGATCGCCGCGGGCGCGGATCCCGGGGCCGAGACGAGTGCCGTGAACGTGGTGCCGAGGGCGGTCGCGAGGCGGTCGACTCCGGTCAGCGAGATGTTGGCCTCGCCGGCCTCGGCCGCGACGATCGTCCGCCGGCTGATGCCCGAGCGCGCCGCCAGCGCGGACTGGCTCAGTCCGGCTCCGCGCCGCGCGAGACGGAGGTTGCCGCCCAGGTGGGCGAGGACGGGAGCCGACATGCGCACTATTCTGCACCGACAGGCCCCTGATGCTCCTAGGATGTGCAGAATGATGCACATCTCGCCTCTCCGGGGCCTCCGCTTCACGCGTCCGGAGTGGGCGCTCATCGGCATCACCGCGATCTGGGGCGGGACCTTCCTCGCCGTTCACATCGCGATGGAGCACAGTGGGCCGCTGTTCTTCGTCGGGATGCGGTTCGCCATCGCGGGGCTGATCAGCGCGGTCGTGTTCCACCGGTCGCTCCGGGGGATGCGGCGGATCGACCTCGCGGCCGGCGTCGCGATCGGGGTGATGATCTTCGCGGGCTACGGCCTGCAGAGCTACGGGCTGCAGACGATCCCGAGCAGCACCTCGGCGTTCCTCACCGCGCTGTACGTGCCGCTGGTGCCGCTGCTCCAGTGGGTCGTGTTCCGTCGCCGTCCGGGCGTGCTGACGCTGGTGGGCGTCGCGCTGGCGTTCGTCGGGCTGCTCCTGATCGCGGGCCCGCAGCCGGGCGTCGCACTCGGAGCGGGCGAGGTGGCGACGATCGTGAGCACGCTGCCGATCGCGGCGGAGATCATCCTGATCGGCCTCGTCGCCGGACGGGTGGACCTCGGCCGGGTGACCGTGGTGCAGCTGCTGGTCGCCGGCGCGCTCGGGTTCGCCTCGATGCCCCTCGCGGGCGAGGCGGTCCCGGCGTTCTCGGGGGCCTGGCTGATCCCCGCGCTCGCGCTCGGGGCGAGCAGCTGCCTGATCCAGCTGACGATGAACTGGGCTCAGCGCTCGGTCTCGCCGTCGCGCGCCACGATCATCTACTCCGCCGAGCCCGTCTGGGCCGGCCTGATCGGCCGCCTCGCCGGCGACCGGCTCCCCGCGCTCGCCCTGCTCGGGGCGGGGTTCATCGTCGCGGGCACGCTCGTCAGCGAGCTGAAGCCGCGCCGCGAGCCTGCGCCGCCGGCTCTCAGGTGACGGCGGGGAGGGCGGCGGAGGCGACGAGCGCGCCGCCGGCGTCGGTGATCTCGACGGCGGCGACGGACTCGCGCAGGACGGCCGCGTTCATCTCGCAGTCGAGCTCCGCGGAGCTGCCGAGGAAGGAGCCGGACGGGAGCCGCTCGCCGGAGCCGGTGACCAGCACGAGGTCGTAGCTCTCGCCGAGCGCGAAGCCGGTCCCGCGGAGGATCGTCTCGGTGCCCCAGGTGTGCGCCACGAGCGAGCCGTCGAGCGTCACGCCGGCAGTCCGCTCGTCGAAGGCGATCGCCTCGACGGCGCCGAGCGTCCCGGGCGGTCCCGCGACGGGGCGCTCCTCGGCGGACCGCAGGGCCGCTCCGGCGACGCCGCCCACGACGAGGAGCGCGGCCGCCGCGGCGACGGCCAGGACGGCACGGAGACGCGGGGCACGGCGGCGCGGGGCACGTGCACTCTCCGCGAGCTCGGGCCGCTCCCCGGCGAGCGCCGCGACGCGCGACCGCAGCTCCGGCGACGGCTCCGCCTCCTCCCAGCGGCCCAGCGCGCCGACCCGGTCGACCACCGCACCGAACGACGCGAGCTCGGGGTCGATCGAGGGGTCGGCGGCGCGCAGGCTCTCGAACTCCCGCGTCTCCTCGGCGGAGAGGTCGCCGGCGAGGGCCGCGGCGAGGAGCTCCTCGCGGCGGCCGCCGGGCTCGTCTCCGTCGGGCTGGTCTCGGTCGATCACGATCTCTCCTCGTCCGTGGGTCCGGCGCCCGCGAGGTGACCGCGGAGCGCTCGGAGAGCGTAGAAGGCGCGGCTGCGCAGGGTGGCGACCGGCACGCTCGTGGCGGCCGACAGCTCGGCGTAGGTCTCGCCGTGCAGGTGGACGGCGACGACGACCTGCCGGTGCTCGGCGGAGAGCCGCGCGAGCGCCTCGGCGATCGCGAGCGGCTCGAGGGGGTCGCGGTCCTCCGCGGGCACCTCCTCCAGAACCTCGGCCTCGATCAGGCGCGGCAGGCGCTGACGCGAGCGGTGCACGTCGATGACGACGTTGCGGGCGATGGCGAAGAGCCAGGTGCGGGTGCTGGCACGCTCGGCGGAGTAGCTCGCCCGCGAGCGCCAGGCGCGCAGGAACGTCTCCTGCACGCAGTCCTCGGCGAGGCCGCGGTCGCGCAGGGCGTTGAGCGCGAAGCCGAGCAGGGCGGACCCGTGCTCGTCGAAGGCGGCGGCCGGGTCGAACCCCGCCGTCCGGGGCTCGAGGCGCACCACCGGAGCCGGGACCTCCGAGTGCTCGCGCGGCATCGCGGGCCCTTCGTCTCGTCGTGCCGTCGCCGTGCGCGCCACACCGCCTCCTCGTCGGGACCGGTGGTCCGTCGGAAAGGGGTACGGCCGCGGCGGCGGCGGCGTTCATCGGAGGCGAGGACCGTCTCCGTGAAGATCCTCTCAGATGGAGTGAACGCGGCGCCGCTTCCGGCCGTACTCCCTGCATCGGGCCCGCTCGGCGCTCGCGATCGAAAGGCTCCACCATGACGAAGACGTCCCCCGCGCGGAACCGCGCCGGCCGCCGCCTGCTCTCCCTCGGCGGCATCACCGCCGTCGCCGCAGCCTCCTTCTTCGCCGCCGCGCCGGCCCAGGCCGAGACCGAGGTCGCCGAGCCGTCCTCCTTCACCAGCGCCTTCACGGTGATGGCGACGCCCGACCAGGTCGTGAACGCCGACTCCGCCGCGACCCCCGGCCAGCCCGGCGCCGCGGGCGAGATGACCTTCCGGGTCAACAGCGACCTCGACGTCATCTGCTACGACATCACCCTCACCGGTGTGACCGGCGACTACCAGAGCCCCGCGAAGACCGCGACGCACATCCACCAGGCGGCGCTGGGCAAGGCGGGCCCGCCGCGCATCGCGTTCCCGAACCCGGCCCCGGTCGGAGACGGCCCCCGCACCAGCAGCGGCTGCCTGCAGGGCCCCTTCACCACGGGCATCCAGGCGAACGGGGCCGACACCGGCGCCGGATTCACGCTGAAGGCCCTCGAGGCCGATCCCGCCGCCTTCGCGGGCGACTCCCACACGGCCTCGTATGCGGCTGGCGTCGTCCGCGGCCAGCTCTCGCAGGTGCCGGTCGGCGGCCTCCAGACCGGTGGCGGCGCGACCGCCGCCGGGAGCGACGCCACGGGCCCGTCCGGTCTCGCCGCGACGGCCGGCCTCGGAGCCGTCGCCGCCCTCGGCGCGGCCGGAGTGGTCGTCGCCCGCCGGCGCACCGCCTCCTGATCGTGGGCACCCGGTCGAGGAGCGGCGCGGCGGCACTGTGCGCCGTGCTGCTCCTCGCGGGGTGCGCCGCCGCGGACGGGAGCGGAGGAGCGGAGACGCCCGCGAGCGCGCCCGCGCCTCCGGCCCTCGCTTCTGCTCCCCCGCTCACTCCTCCCCCGGTCCCCGCGCCCGACCCCGCCGCTGCCGCGCCTGCGCGCACCGTCGGCGTCGAGCCCGCCCGGCTGAGCGTGCCCGCGATGGGCCTGGACGAGCCGCTGATCGCGCTGGGCATCCAGTCGGACGGGGCGATGGAGGTGCCGGTGGACTACGACGACGTCGGCTGGTTCTCGGGAGGCGGGCGCCCGGGTGGCAGCGGCCGCACCGTGATCGCGGCGCACGTCGACTCGCGGTCCGGTCCCGCGGTCTTCTTCCGCCTCGGCGAGCTCGCCCCGGGCGATGAGATCGCGGTGAGCGGAGTGGACGGCTCCGACCACCGCTACCGGGTGACGGCGGTCGAGTCCCACGCCAAGGCCGCGTTCCCCACCGCCCGCGTCTTCGGCGCGACCCTCGAGGAGGAGCTGATCCTCGTGACCTGCGGAGGCGAGTACGACGCGGCGATCGGCCGTTATCGGGACAACCTGGTGGTGTTCGCCTCCCCGCTCTGAGGCCCGCCACGGAGGCGCGGCACGACCGCCCGGCATCGTGCCGCGGACGGTGGCGCAGAGCACAGCACGAGAGCCCCGTCGGCGCAAGGGTCCGGGCGCGCGCACGCCGTGTGGTCGGATGAGGAGGGTCGGCCCCCCGCCGCCGCTCCCCTCCCGCTCCCCACTGCCGTGGCGCGGCCGATCCGACAGGACGCTCGTGTCCACCAGCCCCCGCCCCACCCTCTTCGCCCTGCCCGGACTCGGGCTCGACGGCCGCGCCTTCGACGCGCTCGGCCGCGAGCTCGCCGACGTCGCGGACCTCGTCGCGCTCGACCTGCCCGGTGGATCCGGGACCTCGCTCGAGGAGATGACCGCCGCCACGATCCGCCGGATCCGCGAGCACGACGCCTCCCGCTGGCTGCTCCTCGGGCACAGCATGGGCGGGAAGATCGCCTCCCTCGTGGCCTCGCGCACGGTCACCGGCCGCTCGGGCCTGTTCGGGCTCGCGGGCGTCGTGCTCCTCGCCGGGTCGCCGCTCTTGCCCGAGCCGATGGAGGAGGAGCGCCGCTCGACCATGCTCGGCTGGGTCGCCGACGGGCACCTCGACGAGGCGCAGGCGCGCGAGTTCGTCGACCAGAACGTCGGCTCGCCGCTGCCCGCCGACGCCGACGCGGAGGTGCTGGCCGAGCTGCGCCGCTACTCCCCCGAGGGCTGGCGCGACTGGCTCGAGCACGGCAGCCGCGAGGACCGCACCGGAGAGGCCGCCCTCGGGGCCGTGCCCGCGCTCCTGATCGCGGGCGGTGCGGACGGTGACCTCGGCGCCGACGCGCAGCGCCGCCTGAACGGCTCCCTCTACTCCCGTGCCCGGCTGCTCACGCTCGCCGGGGCGGGCCACCTGCTGCCGTTCGAGCGCCCGGTCGAGGTGGCGGCGGCGATCCGCCGGTTCTGGGAGGAGGAGGCCGGCACGGCGCCGTCGGTTCCGGCCGACGTCGGCGCGGCCATCGCCTCCGCCCGGACCTCCACGCGGGTGCGCGGGCTACTGGCCGTGCGCGCGCTCGCCGACGACCCGGAGTACACGCCGCGCGCCCTGACCGTCGCCCAGCTCGCGGAGCTGCGGGCGATCGCCGACCGGGTCGTCCCTCAGGAGGGCGGCCGGATCGACCTGGCCGCGCGGGTGGACACGCAGCTCGCGAACGGCGAGGGCGACGGCTGGCGCAACGCCGACCTGCCGGCCGACCCGATCGCCTACGGTCTGGCGCTCGACACCCTCCGGGGCTTCGCCGGCCTCGGCCCCGCCGAGCAGGACGCGCGCCTCACCGCGATCGCCGACGGCTCCGCGGAGCCCGGCGACGGCTCGGCCGGCGGGCTCGGTGCCGAGCAGCTGACCGCCTGGTTCGAGGACTGCCGCGTCGACCTCGTGAAGCAGTGGCTGGCCCACCCCGCGTCGATGGCGCGGATCGGCTACGACGGCTACGCCAGCGGCGGCGACACGCTGCCGCTCGTGACGGGCTTCCGCCTGCTCGGCGCCGACGACCGCGAGACCTGGGAACCGACGACGAGGAGTCACCGATGAACACGACCGGCATGCGCCGCTTCCCGCTCGACGAGACGGTCGACGCCGTCGTGATCGGCACCGGGGCAGGCGGAGCGCCCCTGCTCTCGGTGCTCGCCGCTCGAGGGCTGCGGGTCGTCGCCCTCGAGGCCGGGCCGCACTTAGATCCGCTCGGCCACACCGCCGACGAGACGGCGGCCGTCGAGATCAACTGGATGGAGGAGCGCCTCAGCGGAGGCGAGACCCCCACCGCCTTCGGGCAGAACAACAGCGGCCGCGGGGTCGGCGGCTCGACGCTGCACTGGGGAGCGTTCACGCCCCGCCCCGACCCGCGCGACCTGCGGCTCCGGAGCGACTCCGGCGTCGGCCGCGACTGGCCGATCGAGCACGCCGAGCTCACCGCGTACATCGAGAAGGTGGAGGCGACGATCGGAGTGGCGGGCCCGGCCGAGTACCCGTGGGACCCGTCGCGCCGCTACCTGCAGGGCCCGCTCGCGCGGAACGCCTCGGCCGACATGATGCTGCGCGGCTGCGCGGCGATCGGGATGCGCGCGACCGACGCGCCCGCCGCCGTCCTCAGCGGCCCGCGGGACGACGGCCGCCCCTCCTGCGTCAACTGCGGCCAGTGCCATCAGGGCTGCCGGACCGGCGCGAAGACGAGCATGGACGTGACCTACCTGCCGGAGGCGGTGCGGGCCGGTGCCGAGATCCGGGCCGACTCGTTCGTGCACGGCATCGAGCTGGACGCCGCGGGACGCGTGTGCGCCGTGGTCTACACGAGCGGCGGAGTGGAGCACCGGCAGCGCTGCTCCGCCCTGTTCCTCTGCGCGGGCGGCGTCGAGACGCCCCGGCTCCTCCTGCACACCGGCATCGCGAACAGCAGCGGCCAGGTGGGCCGCAACTTCCTGGCGCACGGGGCGACCCAGGTCTGGGGCACCTTCGAGAACGAGATGCGCGGCTACCGCGGCTACCCCTCCTCGGTGATCACCGAGGACACCGTCCGCCCGGCCGACGCGGACTTCGCGGGCGGCTACCTGATCCAGAGCCTCGGAGTGATGCCGCTGACCTACGCGACGACGCTCGCCCGCGGCGCGGGACTCTGGGGCAGGGATCTGATGGACGCGCTCGACGGCTACCGCTTCGCGGCGGGCGTCGGGATCAACGCGGAGTGCCTGCCCGCCGACGGCAACCGGCTGGAGCTGACCGACGAGCTGGACGAGCACGGGGTGCCGAAGGCGCGCATCACGTTCTCGGCGGGCGCCAACGAGGAGGCGATCGACCGGCACGCGATCCGGACGATGACCGCGATCGTGGAGGCGGCCGGCGCGACGAGCACGCGGGTGATGGCGCGCACGGCGCACACTCTCGGCACCGTGCGGATGGGCACCGACGCGGGCGACGCCGTGATCGACGCGGACGGCCGCAGCTTCGACGTGCCGAACCTCTGGGTGTGCGACAACTCGGTGTTCCCGAGCGCGCTGATCGCGAACCCGGCGCTCGCGACGATGGCGCTCTCGCTGCGGACGGCGGACCGCTTCCTGGCGGCGTAGCGTCGCGGCTGCGGGGCGGCTGCGGGGCGGGACGACGGGCGAGGTGCTCCTCCGCATCGCCGACTGACCGCGCGGGCGTGCCCGGACTGCGCGCCTGGACTGCGCACCCCGCCGGATCAGCCGTGGGGCCGTGCGGGGCGCCAGCGCAGTCCCGAGACACGCTGCCCGAACGGCGGGCCGACGCGACGGCGTGTGACGGCGGTTAGGCGCGCGCTGAGCTGCCGAGGTGCTGAGCTGCCGAGGTGCTGCATCGTGGTGGCCGAACGGCGGCAGGGCGCAAGGCGGAGGCACGGCCCTGGTGTCGGCACGGCGTCCGGCGACGGTGCGGCCCCGGTGACGGTCCGCGCCTCAGCGGCAGTGGTGCGGCGGTGGTGCGGCGGTGCGGCCGCGTGAACCCGAGCGAAGGCGCGGATCCGAGCGTCAGTGGCGCGGCGGTAGGGCGCTGAGCACTCGCTCCCGAGCGACTCACGGCCCGATCACCAGTGCGAACCCGCGCAACGGGCCGAACCCGCCCGACAGCCGATTCCCTCAGGGGTGCACGGCAGCACGGCAGCACGAAAGCACGGCAGCCCGGCAGCACGGCAGCACGGCAGCACGGCAGCACGGCAGCACGGCAGCGTGTCAGAACGGCGGCGGCCGGTCCGCGAACCTCGGAGTCGCGGGCGGGCCTGGACGGAGCCGTTCCTCGAGGCCCGGCGGGCGCGTGGTGATGCGGCGGCCGGTGGGGGTGGTCCAGTCGGCGGTGCCGTCGGGGTAGAGGACGTAGGTCCAGCGGTCGCCGTGCCGCACGTGGTGGTGGGCGACGCAGAGGCTGGCGAGGTTGCCGGGGTCGGTGCCGCCGCCGTTTCGCCACTCGACGACGTGGTCGGCCTCGGCGCTCGCGGCGGAGCGGGTGCAGCCGGGGAAGCGGCAGGTCACGTCGCGGAGCTGGAGGAGGAGCCGCAGCTCGCGGTGCGGCAGGCGGCGTGTGCGCCCGACCGAGAGGACGGCGCCCGTCCGGGGCTCCGTCAGCACGCGGGTGACGGTCGCGGGGACGAGGCTCCGGGCGACGTCCGCCGGGATCGGGCCGTAGCCGTCGAGCTCGGCGGAGGCGTCGTCGGCGCCGGACGCGGCGCTCGCCGACAGTGTGACCCGCACCTCGGCGCGCACGCCGGTGACGAGGGTCGGAACGGGCCGATCGGCACCGACCGAGTCGGGCACCGTGCCGATGACGTCCGCATCGCAGAGGAGGTCGGCGAGAGCGTCGGCTCGCAGCTGGGCGAGGGTCCGCGCGTCGCCCGCTCGGGAGATCGCATCGACGGCGCCCGCCCCGGTGGTCCCGGCGGGCTCCGCTCCGGTCGTCCCGCTGGACTCCGCTCCGCAGGAGCCCGCATCCGTGGCGGCAGGCGGCTCCGCCCCCGCCGGCCCCTCGGCGCCGTCGCGGAGGATCCGGGCGATCCGGTCGAGGCGGCTGTACGCCCCCACGGCGACCGGGGCGGGGAGGAGGGCGCAGAGCGTCGCCATGCCGTCGACCTCGGGGGTCAGCCAGACCGCACGGTCCTCGCGGGCACGTCGGTGGCGCTCGGCGAGGGGCTGCTCGTGGAGCTCCTCCCGCAGTCGGGCCAGAGCGCGCCGCAGCTGGGTCGGCGTGGTGCGGGCCGCGAGCTCGGCCGCCCGCGTATCGAACGCGGCGCGGGAGCCCGGAGGCAGGGTGGCCGCGACGGCGCAGACGACCTGGCCCGCCTCCCACCGCAGGCGAGCCCCGGCGAGGGCGGCGCGGGTGGCCGGCAGGTCTTCGACGAGGAGGCGCGCGTGGTCGAGCTCGCGGGAGGCGGCCCGCTCGGAGACTCCGAGGGCGACCGCGAACTCCGCGCGGATCGACCGCTCGGCGAGGTCGCTCGACGCGTGCGGCGCCGAGCCGCGGGCGAACGACTCCGGATGCTCGAGCGCGGCCCGGTGCCCGGCGTGCAGTTCCTCGGCCGCGGCCAGGAGCAGCGGGGACGCCGAACGGGCCAGCGCGGCGGCCCGGTCGCCGCGAGCACGCACCTCGCTGAGCACCGCCTCCGCTGCTGTCGACCCGCTGATCATCGTCATACGTGTATTCAATCAGCGACCACCGACACGGAAGCGACGGATCGTCATATCCGTGGAGAACCGGCGTGAAGCCCTCCTGTGGAGGGAGGGATCACCGCAGCCGACACCGCACATCCCCGCCGTCCTCGGGGCGGCGCGCGCAGGACACCGGCGCAACACCCCGCCACACGCACCGCCACACGCCCTCGCTCACCCGAACCGCACCGCCACACGCCCCCGCTCACCCGAACCGCACCGCCACACGCCCCCGCTCACCCGAACCGCACCGCCACACGCCCCCGCTCACCCGAACCGCACCGCCACACGCCCCCGCTCA
>NZ_PSTL01000019.1:0-72614 GCF_002930845.1 Rathayibacter sp. AY1A7
GTCACATCACGGGAGCTGCTAGGCTCCTCTCCTCAGAGTCGGCCGTCTGAAGAGTATCCGCTTATTACGACGACGGCACTCCTCCCCCTACCCCCTCCGGCCGACGCGGCCGGGGGAGGGCCGCGTCGGCCGGAGCGGGTAGGGGGAGGAGTGCCGTCGTCGTCATGAGCCGATCCTCGTCAGGCGGCGGACTCTGCGGAGAGGCGATCGGCGGACCGGTGGACGAGAGGCGCCGAGCGCCTCCTGTGGAGGGACCGACCGGCGCGATCGGCGTCGTTCCGGGCGTCTCGAGGCCGGAATCGCCGGAGATCCGGGGCGGGGCTGGTAGGTTACCGACGGTCCGACCGGTTGAGGACGTCCGTCCCCGGCCGAGGACGATCCATCGAAACCAGCTGTTCCGACAGCGAGAACGTCCTGGGAGGACACTCCATGGCTGACAAGTCGCTCAACCGCACCGAGCTCGTCGCGAAGATCGCCGCCGACTCCGGCCAGAGCCAGGCCGCCGTCAACGGCGTCCTCGACTCGCTCTTCACCACCCTCGCCGACTCCGTGTCGAACGACGTGAAGGTCACCATCCCCGGCTGGATCGCCGTCGAGCGCACCTCCCGCGCCGCACGCACCGGCCGCAACCCGCAGACCGGCGAGACCATCCAGATCGCCGCCGGCCACTCGGTCAAGGTCTCCGCGGGCACCAAGCTCAAGGCCGCCGCGAAGTAGTCGCGCCCTCCGACACGGCCCCGGCACTGCGCCGGGGCCGTCGTCGTCCGCGGACGCGGCCGCCGATCGTCCGCGGACGCGGCTGCCGATCAGCCGCGGAACGTAGGCTGGACCGGTGAATCGAACCGTCCGGATCGTCGGCCCTGCGCTCGTGCTCGTCGCCGCAGCGCTCGTCGCCCTCCTCGCGGCCCTGGCCTTCGGCGGGGGAGCCGCGGCTCCGCTGCTGAACGATCCCGGCCCCGTGGTCCGCTACGGCCTCCCGATCGCCAAGCTGGCCGTCAATCTCGGCGCCGCGGGCATGATCGGCTCGCTCGTGCTGACGCTGTTCGCGCTGAGCCCCCGCGCCGCCGCCGCCCGCGACGCCCGGTCCTCGTCCCGCGCCTCGACCGCTCACGCCTCCTCGCGCGGCGGCCAGTCCTCGCGCGGCGGCCAGTCCTCCTCCCGCGCCGGATCGACGCGCACCGCAGTCGCGCCCGCGCGCCCCGCGCCCGCCGAGGCCGCGCCCGAGCCGCGCACCGAGTTCTCGATCGCCCTCGACGTCGCCGCCGCCAGCGCCGCGTTCTTCGCGGCGGCCAGCGCGGTGACCGGGTTCCTCACCTTCCTCAACGTCACGCAGACGCCCCTGAGCCTCGACCGCGACTTCGGCACCAAGCTCAGCTACTTCATCGGCAGCATCGAGGTCGGCCAGGCCTGGCTCATCACGACCCTGCTCGCGGCCGTCGTCACCGTCCTCTGCTTCGCCGTCCGCAACCAGACCGCGCTCGTCTTCGTCACGGGCCTGGCCCTGCTCACGCTGCTGCCGATGGCGCAGCAGGGGCACGCGGCGGGAGCGAGCGGGCACGACGCCGCCGTCACGGCGCTGGGCCTGCACCTCGTCTTCGCGGCGATCTGGCTGGGCGGCCTCATCACCGTCATCGCCCTGCGGCCCCTGCTCGGCGGCTCCCGCCTGCTGCCCGTGATCGAGCGCTACTCCAGCCTCGCGCTCGTGAGCTTCGTCGTGGTCGCGGCGTCCGGCTACGTCAGCGCCGAGCTCCGGCTCGCCACCCTCGACAACCTGCTCACCGGCTACGGGATCCTCGTGCTGGTCAAGGTCGCGGCGCTGGTCGCGCTGGGCCTGTTCGGCGTGCTGCAGCGCCGCTACCTCATCGAGCGGATGCGGAAGGCCGGCGGTGTCGGCGGCCGCAGCTTCTGGTGGCTCGTCGGCGCCGAGATCGCCTTCATGGGGATCGCGTCCGGAGTCGCCGCGGCTCTCGCGCGCACCGCGACCCCGGTCGACCAGATCGCCGCGAGCCAGCTCACGGATCCGACCCCCGCCCAGCTGCTGACGGGCGAGCCCCTGCCGCCGCCCGCGAGCGCGATGAACTTCCTCACGCTCTGGAACATCGACCTGGTCTGGCTCCTGGTCTGCTCCTTCGCCATCGCCTTCTACGTCGCCGGAGTGGTGCGCCTGCACCGCCGGGGTGACCGCTGGCCCCTGCACCGCACGATCCTCTGGATCGCGGGCATGCTCCTCCTGGCCTACATCACTAACGGCGGGGTGAACGCGTACGAGAAGTACCTGTTCAGCGCCCACATGCTCTCGCACATGGTCCTCACCATGGCGGTGCCGCTGCTGCTCGTCCCGGCGGCACCGGTCACGCTCATCGCCCGCGCCGCCGCCCGCCGCACCGACGGCTCCCGCGGCGCCCGCGAGTGGGTGCTGCTCGCTGTGCACTCGCGCTTCGCCACCGCGATCTCGCACCCGATCGTCGCCGCGCTGCTGTTCGTCGGGTCGCTCTGGGGCTTCTACTACTCCCCGCTGTTCCGCTGGGCCACCACGGACCACATCGGCCACGAGTGGATGATCGTCCACTTCCTGATCACCGGGTACCTCTTCGTCAGCGTCCTGATCGGAGTGGACCCGAGTGTGCACCGCGTGCCCTACGCGATGCGCCTCCTGCTGCTGCTGGGCACCATGGCGTTCCACGCCTTCTTCGGCCTCGCACTGATGACGGGGGAGGGGCTGCTCCTCGCCGACTGGTACGGAGCGATGGGCTGGGGCACCTCCGCGCTCGCCGATCAGCAGGCGGCCGGCGGCATCGCGTGGAGCATCGGCGAGATCCCCACCCTCGCGCTCGCGATCGTCGTCGCGATGATGTGGAGCCGCTCCGACGCCCGCGAGACCAAGCGCCGCGACCGCCAGGCCGACCGCACCGGAGAGGCCGAGCTCACGGCCTACAACGACCGCCTGGCCGCCCTCCAGAAGCGCGGCTGATCCGCGCCCGGGCCCCGGGGTCCCGGCGGCCCGCGGGTACAGTGGAGCGGTGACTCAGCCGACCCTCTCCGACGAGCAGCAGCGGGTCTTCGACCTCATCGAGAACACGCGCGAGCACCTGTTCGTCACGGGTCGCGCGGGCACGGGCAAGTCCACCCTGCTCAACCACTTGAGCTGGAACACCGACAAGCAGATCGTCATCTGCGCCCCCACCGGCGTCGCGGCGCTGAACGTCGGCGGCCAGACCATCCACTCGCTCTTCCGACTGCCGATCGGCGTCATCGCCGACTCCGACCTCGACCAGCCGCCCGAGCTGCGCAAGCTCCTCAACACCATCGACACGCTCGTCATCGACGAGATCTCCATGGTCAACGCCGACCTGCTTGACGGGATCGACCGCAGCCTCCGGCAGGCGCGGCAGCGGCGCTCCGAGCCGTTCGGGGGCGTGCAGGTCGTCCTCTTCGGCGACCCGTTCCAGCTCGCACCCGTGCCCGGCGATCCGGAGGAGCGCGCCTACTTCGCCGACCGCTACCGCTCGCTGTGGTTCTTCGACGCCCTCGTCTGGCAGGAGGCGCCGCTGCGGATCGTCGAGCTCGGCCGGATCCATCGGCAGAGCGACGAGCGCTTCAAGTGGATGCTCAACGCGGTCCGCTTCGGCATGGTGACGAAGGAGATCGCCGACGTGCTGAACGCGGCGGGCGCGCGGACGCCTCCGGCCGACGACGCGATCACGCTCGCGACCCGCAACGACACGGTCAACCGCATCAACCAGGCGGCGCTCGCGCGGCTGAAGGGCCCGCTGAAGACCGCGTCGGCCGAGATCAGCGGCGACTTCGGCGGGCGCGCCTATCCGGCGGACCAGAACCTCGAGCTCAAGATCGGCGCGCACGTGATGTTCCTGCGCAACGACTCCGAGCAGCGCTGGGTGAACGGCACGATCGGCCGGGTGACGAAGGTCGCGGGGACGGTGTGGGTCGAGGTGGACGGCGAGGTCCACGAGGTCGAGCCCGCGACCTGGGAGCGCTACCGCTACTCCTACTCCGCCGCGACGAAGAAGCTCACCCGCGAGATCGTCGCCGAGTTCGCGCAGTTCCCGCTCCGCCTGGCGTGGGCGGTCACGATCCACAAGTCGCAGGGCAAGACCTACGACTCCGCCGTGGTCGACCTCGGGCAGCGCGCCTTCGCCCCCGGGCAGACCTACGTGGCGCTCAGCCGCATCACGAGCCTCGAGGGGCTCTACCTGACGCGGCCGCTCCGGCCGAGCGACATCATCGTCGACAAGGACGTGCTGCGCTTCATGTCCGAACGGCGAGCCGAGCCGGCTGCCGTCGCGGAGGCGTCCGCGGACTGACGCCCCGCGGAGGAGGTCGGAGCAGGCCCTCAGGCCGCCGCGCAGGTCCGGGCGAGATCGCGGAACAGCTCCGTCGTCAGCCGGTACGCCTCCGCGACCTCCGCGATGACCCGCTCGCGCTCCTCCTCGTCCCAGCCCGCGGCGTCGAGCTGCTCGCGATAGGTGGCGCGGAAGGCCGACGGTGCGGCGATCTCGCCGAAGAGGAAGAAGCCGACGCCGTTGGTCTCGAAGCCGAACCGCCGCTGCAGCAGCCCGCGGACGATCGCGCAGCCGGAGAGGTCACCGAGGTAGCGCGTGTAGTGGTGGGCGACGAAGCCGCCGCTCCAGCCCGAGGCCACGGTGCGGATCCGGTCGACGTAGGCGCTGGTCGAGGGCAGCGGGCGGATGCGCTCGCGCCAGTCCTCGCCGACGAGGAAGCGCAGGTCCTCCGCGATCGCGGGGAGCCGGGTGAGCTTGGCCGAGAGGAAGGGCTCCGCGACCGGATCGCCGGCCATGTCCTCCGCCACGGCCTCGAGGGCCTCGTAGACGAAGTAGTGCTGCGAGATGAGCGCGATGTAGTCGTCGCGGCTGCCGGAGCCGGTCATCAGCGAGGTCATGAAGGCGGCGCCCTCGTCGTCCGCGCCGGACTGCCCGATGCGCAGGCGTAGGGCCTCGGAGAACGGGATGACGTTCGACACGGTGGCCTCCCTCGGCGACTGAGGACTGCCTTACCTTAGCCGAGCGGAGCCGCTGGGACCAGAGGCGTCAGTGCCCGTGTCCGCCGTCGACGACGGAGTGCATCATCCCGCCCATGTCGCCCGAGCCGCCCGAGGAGGCGGCCATGGCGGGGGTGGCGAGGGCGGAGACGGTGAGCGCGCCGGCCAGGAGTCCGACGAGAGCTCGCGACGGCGAGACGGCCTTCTCCTCGACGCGCGGAGAGCGGAGCGAGACGGCCACCACGGCGACCGCGATCAGCTGGAGGACCGCGGCGGCCAGCGCGGGGAGGGGCTCGGCGAGTGCGCCGAGGGCCAGAGCGAGGGCGAACGCCGCCAGGGAGGCGACCGTGACGACCAGCGCGGAGCGCGGCACGACGATCCGGCCGCGCGCCAGGACGAGGACCGCCCAGAAGATCTCGACGGCACCGAGCACCCCGATCACCGGGGCCTGCACGCCCTCGCCGCCGGCGGCGAGCGAGAGGTGGACGAGCCCGGCGCCGAGTCCGGCGAAAGCGGCGTTGCAGCGGGCCACGGTGGTCATGGCGGCTCCTTCGCTGGATCGGGGAAGAAGAGGAGGCCCCGGATCGACACACCGCATCGTGTCGTCCGGGGCCGTTCAGTCCGTCCGCCGCGGAAAACGGCGGGCCCACGGCGGACGGAGTAGAGGGGGGCGGCGGGTGCCGCCCGGGTCAGGCGGTCGCGGCGGTGCGCGTCCTCGCCGTCTTCTCGGTGCCGAGTCCGACTCCCAGGAGCACCAGCGCGCTGGCCAGGTGCAGGAAGTGGTCGGCGGTGTTCAGCGCCAGCACGTTCAGGGCGGTGTCGACCAGGAAGAAGCCGACGATGCCGAGCAGCAGGTACACCGCTCCGACGGTCACGTTGACGGTCTTCGCCGCGGCGACGGTCGACAGGCCCGCGATCAGAAGCGCGCCTCCGATGAGCAGGTGGGCGATGTTGTGCAGCGGGTTCACCTCGAAGATGCCGAGCAGGAGCCCGCCTTCGGTCGAGAGGAACTGCACGCCTCCGGTCACGACGAAGCCGAGCAGCCCGACGACGACGTAGACGGCTCCGAAGAGAGTCGCCAGCAGTCGATTGGGGGATCTGCGCATGGTCTCTTACCTCCTTCGAGCAGCGCCTCTGCGCTGTACTCCCTCTCTTCGTAACCGGGCGCCTGCCGGTTTGGGAACGGGGTGGACTCCGCCGGTCACGGTCAGGACACGAATCGCGATCGGGCGCTCAGCGGCCCTCTCCGGCCCGACGGAGCCCCCGTACAGTGGTGCCGTTCGCAGACGACGGGGGAGTCGCACGGCATGGGATCTCGCAGACGGACGCGGACGGGGCTGCTCGTCGTCCCGGTCCTCGTGCTCGCACTGGCCGGCTGCACGCCCGCCGCCGCCTCGCGCGTGGCGGAGGCGCCCGCGCAGGCGGCGTCGGAGGAGCTCGCCTCCGCCCTGTCGGGGTTCCTCGACGAGACGGTCGGCGTCGCCGGCGCGACCGGAGCGGTCGCCGGCGTCTGGTCGCCGTGGGGCGGCAGCTGGGAGGGCGCGGTCGGCTGGGAGTCGGACGAGCGCACCACCGCCCTCACCACCGACGCGCACCTGCGGCTCGGCACCGGCGGCACCGAGGCGATGACCTGCGACGTGGTCCTCGCCCTCGCCGACTCCGGCCGGGTCGACCTCGACGCCGACGTCGGCGAGACGCTTCGCTCCCTGCCCGGCATCGACGGCCTCACGCTGCGCGAGCTCTGCGCGCACACCTCCGGCCTGGCCGACTTCCGCTCGGCGCTCTGGCCGACCGTGCTCCAGAACCCCCCGCGGCAGTGGCCGACGCTCGAGCTGCTCGCCGCGGCCCAGGTGCGCGGCGCCTCGGCCGAGCCCGGAGCGGCGTGGTCCGACTCCGCCACCGGTCCGCTGCTCGCCGGCATCGTCGCCGCGCAGGTGACCGGTCGGAGCATCGGGGAGCTCTACGACCAGTACGTGGTGCCGCGGTACGGGCTGCGCAGCACGGAGCTGCCCGGCGCCTCCGAGGTCGACCTGCCCGCTCCGTCCCCCCGCGGCTACGCGGTCGCGCTGGACCCGGCGACCGGGGAGAAGCGCTGCGACGTGCGGCTCGACGTCACCGCCGCGTCCCCGTCCGCGCTCGGCGCCGCGGGCGGAGCGCTGACCGATCTGGAGGACCTCCGGCGGCTGGCGACGGGGCTCGCGGCCGATCCCGCGGGCGACGCCATGTGGCAGGACCCGGTCGTCCAGGGCCAGGGCCGCGCCGACTACCTCCGCGCCGGGCTCGGCGGGCACGAGGCGGGACCCCTCCGCGGCTTCTCGGGCCTCGCGCCCGGCTTCGTCACCGCGGCGTACTCCGACCCGGTCTCGGGCCTGACCGTGGCCGTCTCGATCAACAGCTCGACGCCCGGCGGGGACTTCGCCGCGACGGTCGCCCGCACCCTGGCCGCCATCGCGGTCGAGCAGGGAGCCGCGGCGGGAGCCGAGGGCCTGCCCCGGCTCCCGTGGACGGCCGACGGCGAGCGCGGCGCCGTGCAGGGGACCCCGACGCGCTGCTGATCCGGCGGCGCCCTACTCTGGTGCCATGCCGATCACTCCCGACACCAAGGACTGGACCTGGGTCCTCGAGCGCCCGTGCCTCGAGTGCGGTTTCGACGCCTCGCTCGTCGACGCCGACGAGGTCGCCGAGCTCATCCGCGAGAACGCCGCCGCCTGGCCCTACGTGCTCGACCGCGACGACGCGGCGGGCCGGCCCGACGACGAGACCTGGTCGCCGCTCGAGTACGCCGCGCACGTGCGCGACGTGCACCGCATCTACCGCACCCGTGTGCAGCTGATGCTCGCCGGCGACGACCCGCTCTACCCCAACTGGGACCAGGACGTCACCGCCGTGGAGGAGCGCTACGACCAGCAGGACCCCGCGACGGTCGGCCGCGAGCTGGTCGAGGCGGCTGAGCGCATCGCCGAGGTGTTCGACTCCGTCGCCGGTGCCCAGTGGCAGCGCCGAGGCCGCCGCAGCGACGGCGCGGCGTTCACGGTCGACACGATCGCCCGCTACTACCTGCACGACGTCCAGCACCACCTGCACGACGTGCAGGGCTGAGCTCAGGTGTCGATGAGCTGCGGATTGAGGAACGAGAGCGTCCTCGCGTAGGCGAGCGCCGCGGAGGCGGGGCTGACCGCGTCGCGCAGGTTGCCGTTCGCGAAGTGCCGCTGCGTGTCCGGGTAGGTGTGCGCCGTGACCGGCGTCCCCGACTCCTTCAGCCGTCCGACGAACGACTCCGGGTCGTCGCCCGCGGGCCACTCGTCGCTCTGCGCGTAGTGCAGGAGGGTGGGGCACGGGACCAGCACGTGCTCCTCCGCACCGAGGGTGGCGTAGTACGCGACCACCGCGTCCACGAGCCCGGTGCCCGCGGCGAGCAGCCCGAGGCGGCCGCCGAAGCCGAAGCCGATGACGGCGCTGCGCGGTGCCCCGGCCGCGACTCCGGCGCCGACCGCCTCGGCGACGGCGGCGAGGGTGCGGTCCTGCGCGGCCATCGCGGCGAGGTCGCGCGCGTCCTCCGGGGCGAGCGTGGCCCAGCCGTCGTAGAGGTCGGGCACGAGCACGTGGTAGCCGTGCTTCGCCACGGCCTCGGCGAACGGCTCCAGCCACGGCAGGCGCCCGAACACGTCGTGCAGCACGACCACCACGGGCCGGCCGGGGTGCCCGTACTCGAGGGCGACGCCCGGCGACGGGATCTGGACGAGCTCTGTCACCCCTCCACCCTGCCCTCTGCGTCCCGCGATCCCGCGCGCTGCCGCGGATCCGCCCGGCGTGTCGCGTCGAAACGCCGCGCGGGCGCCTCACCGCTCCGCGCGGCCGTGCGGCTCCAGCGGCAGGACGACCTGCTCGCGCAAGTGCTCGTAGACGACCGAGGTGCGCACGTCGGCGACCTCGCGGCGCTGCGTCAGCTCGTCGATGACGAAGGCGTAGAGGTCCTGGTTGTCGCGGACGGCGACGTGGATGATGAAGTCCTCCGAGCCGGAGGTGACGAACACGCCGACCGTCTCGTCGAGGCCGGCGACCCAGTCGCGGAAGGCCTCGATGATCTCGCGCGACGGCGGACGGATGCGGACCGCGATCAGCGCCTGCACGCCGCGCCCGAGGGCCGCGAAGTCGAGAGTGAGCGTCGCGCCGGTGATCACGCCGCGGCGCCGGAGGCTCCTCGTGCGGTCGAGGGCGGTGGTCGGCGAGACGTGCACGGCGGCTGCGAGGTCACGGTTCGTGATCCGTGCATCCGACTGCAGGACCTGCAGGATCCGGACGTCGAGTTCGTCGAGTGCCGCTCCTGGGCCGTTCTGCTGGTCGTTCATACGGAGATCCTGCCGAAGGGGAGCCCTCCTGCCTACTGTTCGTGACGTCACTGCGCACGAACCGAGGAGCATCATGACCATCCCCGCCCCCGACGCCGTCGGCTTCCACCCCGACGAGATCGACACCGCCGCGCCCACCCGCTCGGCCCGCCTCAAGTGGGTGGTCGTCGTCGACGAGTCCCTCCCCGCCGGCCGCGCCGTGAACGCCGCGATCTGCGTGGGCGCCGCGACGGCCGCGCACGTCGCGGGGCTGCTCGGACCGAGCCCCGCCGACGCGTCCGGATCGCTGCATCCCGGTCTGCCGTGGGCCGGCTGCACGGTCCTCGCCGCCGACGCGGCGACCCTGCTCGCGATCCGCGCGAAGGCCGAGGCGCACGACGGGACGTTCGTCGCCGACATGCCCGCGTCGGCGCAGGCCACCCCGGTGTACGACGAGTACCGGGAGGCGGTGGCGGCGAGCGGCTCCGACGAGCTGCAGTACCTCGCGGTCAGCCTGGTGGGGCCGAGGAACCGGATCGACAGGATCGTCGGGCGGCTGCCGCTGCTGGGCTGACGGACACCGCGGGGCTGCCGGACGCAGATGCGCTGACGGACGCCGCTGCAGCGCCGGAGGAGGAGCCGCTCGCGTCGGGCCGGAGGAGGAGCCGCTCGCGTCGGGCCGGAGGACCGGCCGCAGACGAGGGGGGGAGGAGAGCGAGTGACGGGAATCGAACCCGCGCCATCTGCTTGGGAAGCAGAAGTTCTACCATTGAACTACACTCGCGCGGCGCCGCTCGGGCGCACCAGGACATCGTAGCAAGGCCCGGAGCCGGCCCATGCCCCCGGGTCGCGCCACGCCCTAGGATCGCAGCGTGCTCCTCTCCGACCGCGACATCTCGCTCGAACTCGCCTCCGGCCGCGTGGGGCTCGCCCCGCACGATCCGTCGATGCTGCAGCCGTCGTCCGTCGATGTGCGCCTCGACCGCTTCTTCCGGCTGTTCGACAACCACCGCTACCCGTACATCGATCCGGCCGAGGACCAGCCCGAGCTGACCCGCCTGGTCGAGACGCCGCAGGGCGAGCCGTTCATCCTCCACCCGGGAGAGTTCGTGCTCGGCTCGACCTACGAGGAGGTGTCGCTGCCGGACGACATCGCGGCGCGCCTCGAGGGCAAGAGCTCTCTCGGACGGCTCGGGCTGCTGACCCACTCGACCGCCGGATTCATCGATCCGGGCTTCACCGGCCACGTCACCCTCGAGCTCAGCAACGTCGCGACGCTCCCCATCACGCTCTGGCCGGGGATGAAGATCGGCCAGATGTGCTTCTTCCGCCTCAGCTCGCCCGCCGAGAAGCCCTACGGCTCGGCGGAGTACAGCTCGCGGTACCAGGGCCAGCGCGGTCCGACCGCGTCGCGCTCGGCGCTCGGCTTCCACCGCACGGACGTCTACACCGACTGACTCCGGCGCAGGGATCAGGGCGCGGGGGTCAGCCCAGCAGGCGGGGGAGCTGCAGCACGAGCCAGGGGGAGAACGCCCAGGGGGTCGAGCGGACGGCGGCGAGCGTCGCCTCGGCGTCGACCCACTCGTAGTCCATGACCTCGTCGAGGCGCGGATCGAGGGCGTCGCGGCTCGACAGCGTCGCCGTGTAGACGGGGCAGATCTCGTTCTCGACGACGCCGGACGCGTCGACCGCGCGGTAGCGGAAGTCCGGCAGGGCGACCTCCAGCGTGGCCAGCCGGGCGCCGAGCTCGCGCTCGGCCCGGCGGACGACGGCGTCCTCGACCCGCTCGCCCGGGGCGGGGTGCCCGCAGAAGGAGTTGGTCCAGACGCCCGGCCAGGTGCGCTTCTCGAGTGCGCGGCGGGTCACCAGAAGCGCGCCGTCCGGGGAGAAGACGTGGCAGGAGAACGCGAGGTGCAGGGGAGTGGCCGTGTCGTGCACGGTCGCCTTGTCGGCGACCCCCACGGCGTTCCCGGCCTCGTCGAGGAGGACCACCTGCTCGATCCGGTCCGTCTGCACAGTGGCGGCTGGCGAAGTCATACCCGCAAGTCAAGCACGCCGCAACACATCAGCCGGCTTATCGTCCTGGTTCTCCCCTTTGTTAGCCTTCCCATGTGGATACGCGCGACCCCGTGGTTCTGTCCCGGTTGAGGCAGGAGCACGTCGATGCCGTCCTGGACAGGTTCTTCTCGTTGGCGAGGTCCCGGGCGGTGCGTCTCGGACCCCGCTACCTGACCCTCTGGCAGACGCTGGAGGCCAACACCCGCGGCGGTAAGCGCTTCCGCCCGCTGATGGTGATCTCCGCGTACGAGGCCCACGGCGGCCAGGATCCGGAGGCCGCCGCCCATCTCGGCGCGGCGTTCGAGCTGCTGCACACCGCGCTGATCGTGCATGACGACGTGATCGACCGCGACTTCGTGCGCCGCGGCGGCCCGAACGTCTCGGGCAGCTACCGCGACGAGGCGACGACCGCGGGCCTCTCCATCCCGATCGCCGAGCACCGGGGCACCTCGGTGGCCGTGATCGCCGGGGACCTCGCCCTCACCGGCGCCCACCGCCTCGTCGAGGGCGTCGGCGCCTCCGACGGCGTGCGGGCCCGCCTGCTCACCCTGCTCGACGAGGCCGTCTTCGCCTCCGCCGCGGGTGAGCTGGCCGATGTGGACTTCTCCCTCATGCCGGGCATGCCCTCGGTCGACGAGGTGCTCGAGATGGAGCGCCTCAAGACGGCCGTCTACTCGTTCGAGGCGCCGCTGCAGGCCGGAGCGATCCTCGCCGGGGCCTCGGACGCCGCGGTGGACGCCCTCGGCGAGTTCGGCCGCTGGATCGGCATCGCCTATCAGATCGTCGACGACCTGCTCGGGGTCTTCGGCTCGGAGGGGCAGACCGGCAAGACCACGCTGGGCGACCTCCGCGAGGGCAAGCGCACCGTCCTCATCGCCCACGCGGCCGGCACGGACTGCTGGCCCGACATCGAGGCGCTGATCGGCGACGAGCACCTCGCGCCCGAGACCGCGGACAAGGTGCGCGGCATCCTCGAGGAGTGCGGCGCCCGCAGCTACGCCGAGGGGCTCGCGAACCAGTTCGCCGATCGCGCCTGGGCGGCTCTGGAGACGCCCGCGGTGTCGGAGGCCTTCCGCAACGAGGTCCGCCCGCTCGTGGCCAGCGTGGTCGGGCGCACCCGATGAGCGCTGTCCGCCACGCGCGGATGCGCGCGACGATGCGCTCCGCCCGGCCGAGCCCCCGTACGGTGGCACGATGAGCCGCCAGAGCGAACTGTACGACCGCGTCGCGCACGAGTCGTCCGCGCAGGTGATCCGCCGCTACTCCACCTCCTTCGGGCTGGCCACTCGCCTGCTCGCCCCGGGCGTCCGCGAGCGGGTGGAGGACGTCTACGCCCTCGTGCGCGTCGCCGACGAGATCGTCGACGGCGTCGCCGCGGAGGCCCGTCTCGACCGGGCCGCGGTGGAGGAGTCCCTCGACGCCTTCGAGGCCGAGACCGAGCGCGCGCTCGCCTCCGGCTACAGCTCCAACCTCGTGATCCACGCCTTCGCGCGGACCGCGCGGGCGACCGGATTCGGCACCGAGCTCACCCGGCCGTTCTTCGCGTCGATGCGCGCCGACCTCCGCGAGACCGAGCACACCCCCGAGTCCTTCGAGGCCTACGTCTACGGCTCCGCCGAGGTCGTCGGGCTGATGTGCCTGCACGTGTTCCTCGCGGCGCCGGACGCGGGGCTCGTCTCCGAGGCCGCCCGCGCGCGGCTCGTGGCCGGAGCGCGCCGCCTGGGCGCCGCGTTCCAGAAGGTCAACTTCCTCCGCGATCTCGCCGCCGACGTCGACGGCCTCGGCCGCAGCTACTTCCCCGGAGTCGACCCGCGGGCGTTCTCCGAGCGCGACAAGGCCTCGCTGCTCGCCGACCTCGACGACGACCTCGCCGAGGCCGCAGCCATCGTGCCCGAGCTCCCGCGCTCGAGCCGGCGCGCGGTCCTGCTGGCCCACTCCCTCTTCGCCGCCCTGGCCGACCGGATCCGCGCGACGCCCGCCGAGGAGCTCCTCCGCGCCCGCGTCAGCGTGCCCACGGCCGCCAAGGCGGCGCTCGCGGCGAAGGCGGCCGTGTCGACGCTCGGCCCGCGCCTGGGCCCCGGCCCCGTCCGCGCGACCCGCTCGAGGACCGGCCCGCACCGCGCCGTCGTCATCGGCGGGGGGATCGGCGGACTCGCCTCCGCCGCGCTGCTCGCGCGCGACGGCTACGACGTGACCCTCCTGGAGGCGCGCGAGGCCGTCGGCGGCCGCGCCGGCTCGTGGGAGCACGAGGGCTTCCGCTTCGACACCGGTCCCTCCTGGTATCTGATGCCCGAGGTGTTCGACCACTTCTTCCGCCTGATGGGCACGAGCGCCGAGGAGCGCCTCGACCTCGTCACGCTCGACCCCGGCTACCGGGTCTACAGCGAGGGCGTCGACGAGCCGATCGACGTGCTCGCCGACCTCGAGTCGAACCTCGCGCTCTTCGAGAGCATCGAGCCCGGAGCGGGCGAGCGGATGCGCGCGTACCTCGACTCCGCGCGCGACACCTACGAGATGGCCAAGCGCCGCTTCCTCTACACGAGCTTCTCGTCCTTCCTCCCGCTGCTGCGCCGCGACGTGCTCAGCCGGACCGGGAGGCTCGGCCGCCTGCTGCTCACGCCGCTCGACACGTTCGCGGCGGCGGCGGTCACCGACAACCGGCTGCGCCAGATCCTCGGCTATCCGGCCGTCTTCCTCGGCTCCTCGCCGTTCGCCGCGCCGAGCATGTACCACCTGATGAGCCACCTCGACCTCGCCGACGGCGTGCTCTACCCGATGGGCGGATTCACGAAGCTGATCGAGGCCGTCGCCGACGTCGCCGAGGAGGCCGGCGTCACCGTCCGCACGTCCTCGCCCGCGACGCGGATCCTCACCGCCCGCTCGCCCCGCGGCCGACGCCGCGGCGCCGAGGTCGTCGGAGTCGAGTTCACGGGCCCCGACGGCACGGAGCGGATCCCCGCCGACCTGGTCGTCAACGCCTCCGACCTCTTCACCACCGAGCAGTCGCTCCTCCCCGAGGAGCTGCGGACCTACCCGCCCGCCTACTGGGAGAAGCGCGAGCCCGGCCCGAGCGCCGTCCTCGTCCTCCTGGGCGTGCGCGGGGAGCTGCCCGAGCTCGAGCACCACACCCTGCTCTTCACGAAGGACTGGCGCGACAACTTCGACAAGATCTTCGGCGAGCACCCGACCGTCCCCGATCCCGCGTCGATCTACGTCTGCCGCCCGAGCGCGACCGACGCGAGCACGGCTCCGGAGGGGCACGAGAACCTGTTCGTGCTCGTGCCGATCCCGGCCGACACCTCGATCGGCCACGGCGGAGTCGACGGCGCGGGCGATGCGCGCGTCGAGGGCATCGCCGACCAGGCCATCGCGCAGATCGCGTCCTGGACCGGCGCGACCGACCTGGCCGAGCGGATCGTCGTCCGCCGCACCATCGGCCCGGCCGACTTCGAGAGCGACCTCGGCGCCTGGCGCGGCTCGATGCTCGGACCGGCCCACGTCCTCTCGCAGAGCGCCTTCTTCCGTGCCGGGAACGTCAGCAGGCACGTCGACGGACTGCTCTTCGCCGGCAGCTCCACGATCCCCGGCATCGGCCTGCCGATGTGCATCATCAGCGCCGAGGTCATGCTCAAGCGCGTGCGCGGCGACGTGTCGACCGAGCCGCTGCCCGTGCGGGAGGCGCCGTCGGCTCCGGTCGCGCCCGTCGCCGTGAAGGAGTAGGCGTGGGGATCCTCTACCTGCTCGCGCTCCTCGTCTCGATCACCGGGATGATCGTGCTCGACCGCCGCTTCCGGCTGTTCTTCTGGGCGGACGCGCGACGCGCGGCGATCGTGCTGCCCGCGGGAGTCGCGTTCTTCCTGGTCTGGGACCTCGTGGGGATCGGCCTGGGCGTCTTCTTCCGCGGTGAGACCTCCTACATGACCGGCCTGCAGATCGCGCCGGAGCTCCCGGTCGAGGAGGTCCTCTTCCTCACTCTGCTCTGCTACCTGACGATGGACGTGCACGGCTTCCTCTCGCAGCGGGTCGCCCGGCGGGCGGAGGCGCGCGCGTGACCTACCTCCTCCTCAACGCCGTGTTCCTCGCGGTTGTGCTGGTGCTGCTGCTGCTCGCGCTGCGCCGACGCGTCCTGCGCCTGCCCGCCGTCCTCGGCACCCTCACCGTGCTGCTGGTGATGACCGCCGTGTTCGACAACATCATGATCGGAGTGGGCCTGCTGGTCGCCTACGACGACGACCTGATCTCGGGCATCCGGATCGGTGTCGCTCCGATCGAGGACTTCGCCTACGCGATCGCCGCGGCCCTCGCCCTCCCGGCGCTCTGGGTGCTCCTGCCCTCGCGTCGTCGGAGCGAGCCGTGAACCGGCTGCGCGCGCTGTTCGTCTCGAGCCGCCCGCTGAGCTGGGTCAACACCGCCTACCCGTTCGCGGCGGCGTACCTGCTGACCACCCGCGAGATCGACCTCGCCTTCGTGCTCGGCACGATCTACTTCCTCATCCCCTACAACCTCGCGATGTACGGGATCAACGACGTCTTCGACTACGAGTCCGACCTGCGGAACCCCCGCAAGGGCGGCGTCGAGGGCGCCGTGCTCGACCGGAGCGAGCACCGAGCGACGCTCATCGCGGCGGTGGCCACGAACGTGCCGTTCCTGGTGGCGCTCGTGCTGCTCGGGTCCCCGGTCTCGTGGCTGGTCCTCGCGATCAGCGTCTTCGCCGTGATCGCCTACAGTGCGCCGGGGCTCCGCTTCAAGGAGCGCCCGTTCGTCGACTCGCTGACCTCGGCGACCCACTTCGTCAGCCCGGCCGTCTACGGGATCGCCCTCGCGGGCACCGTGGTCACCGGACCTCTGGTGGCGCTCCTCGTGGCGTTCTTCCTCTGGGGGATCGCGAGCCACGCCTTCGGCGCGGTGCAGGACATCCTGGCCGACCGCGCGGGCGGCATCGGCTCGATCGCGACCGTGATCGGAGCGAAGGCGACCACGCGCTTCGCCATCGCCGCCTACGTCGCGAGCGGCCTGCTCCTGCTCCTGCTGCCCTGGCCGGGGACCCTCGCGGCGATCCTCGCGGTGCCGTACGCGGTGAGCATCTGGCCGTACCGGTCGCTCGAGGACGCCGAGGCGGAGCGGGCGAACGCGGGCTGGAAGCGCTTCCTCGCGCTGAACTTCCTGACCGGCTTCCTCGTCACGCTCCTGCTGATCGTGTTCTGGATCGCCACGGTCTGATCCGCGTCCGGCGGCGCGCGGGGAGGGGCCTCGCCCGCGTCTCCGCGGGCCGGGCCCCGTCAGTCCCGGCGGGCGGGCGGCGCGACCCGCGGCTCCGGCACGACGGGGGCGGTGGCCGGCGGGCGGCGCACCGGCAGGAGCAGCACCAGTCCGACGGCGAGGACGAGGACGAGCCCGAGGATGCCCCAGTACTGCACGTTCGCCTCGCCGCTGCCCGAGACGGCCGCGGCGATCGAGACGGCGGCTGCGAAGGCGGCGGGCGCGAGGAACGAGGCCGCCCGCCCGGTGGTCGCGTAGAGGCCGAAGATCTCGCCCTCGCGTCCCTCCGGGATGAGGCGGGCCAGGTAGCTGCGGCTCGCCGACTGCGCCGGGCCGACGAACAGGCACAGCAGCAGGCCGAAGATCCAGAACACCGTGCTCCCCCCGTCGTGCAGGACGAAGACGGCGGTGCCGCAGACGACCAGGCCGATGAGCGAGGCGACGATCACGGCCTTGGGGCCGATGCGGTCGTCGAGCGCGCCGACCGAGATGGTCGCCACTCCGGCCACGACGTTCGCGGCGATGGCGAAGAGGATCACCTCGCCGGCGTCGAAGCCGAAGGTGCCCTGCGCCAGCACGCCGCCGAAGGTGAAGACCCCGGTGAGCCCGTCGCGGAACACCGCGCTGGCGATGAGGAAGGCCACGGTGCTGCGGCTCTCGCGCCAGAGGGCGGCGACCTGCGCGAAGAGCGCGCGGTAGGAGGCGATCACGCCGACGCGCTCCGCCCGGCTCGCCTGTGCCGGCGTCTCCGGCACCGCGACCAGCACCGGGAGGGCGAAGACGGCGAACCACACGCCGGCGACCAGGATCGAGACGCGCACGTCGAGGCCGTCGTCCCCCGTCACTCCGAAGAGCCCGACCTCGGGCGAGATGAAGCCGAAGTACACGATCAGCAGCAGGACGATCCCGCCGACGTAGCCCATGCCCCACCCGAAGCCGGAGACGCGGCCGATGGTCGCCCGGGTCGAGACCTGGAGGAGCATCGCGTTGTAGTTGACGCTCGCGAACTCGAAGAAGACCGTGCCGACCGCGAGCAGTCCGAGTCCCAGCCAGAGGAGGGCCGGGTCGGGGCGCACGAGGAACATCAGCAGGATGCAGAGGACGACGACGGCGGAGTGAATCCCGAGCCAGAGCCGGCGGCGCCCGCCGAGGTCGGCCCGGCGGCCGGTGATCGGCGCGATGACGGCGACGACCACGCCGGCGGCGGCGAGGGACCAGCCGAGCGCGGCCGAGACTCCGCTCGAGGTGCCGAAGAGCCCGTCGGTGGTCAGGTAGACGGTGAAGACGAAGGTGGTCACCACCGCGTTGAAGGCCGATCCGCCCCAGTCCCACAGGCCCCAGGCGAGGACGGGCCAGCGGCCGGTGCGCGTCGTCATGGGCCCACCGTAGGGGGAGGAGGTGAACGGCCGGAAGCGGCGGGACCCGTGAGTCTGAGAGTTGAGCCGATGCGACTCAACTTCTCGCGTCCGGACTTGACGCGAGACGACGGATGCGTAAACTTGAGCGTGCGGGGCTCAACTCCCGCAGAGGATTCCGCACCACCCGTCAACTGACCGGCAGCCGCCCGCGCGACGCCGATCGCGAAGGAGAACAACGCATATGTCCCGTGCCGTAGGCATCGACCTGGGAACCACCAACTCTGTCGTGGCCGTCCTCGAGGGAGGCGAGCCCACCGTCATCGCCAACGCCGAGGGCTTCCGCACCACGCCGTCCGTCGTGGCGTTCACCAAGGACGGGGAGGTGCTCGTCGGCGAGACCGCGAAGCGCCAGGCCGTCACCAACGTCGACCGCACCATCGCGTCGGTCAAGCGCCACATGGGCACCGACTGGACCTTCGGCGTGGAGGACAAGAAGTACACCCCGCAGGAGATCTCGGCCCGCATCCTGGGCAAGCTCAAGCGCGACGCGGAGCAGTACCTGGGCGACAAGGTGACCGACGCGGTCATCACCGTCCCGGCCTACTTCAACGACGCCGAGCGCCAGGCGACCAAGGACGCCGGCGAGATCGCCGGCCTCAACGTCCTGCGCATCATCAACGAGCCCACCGCGGCCGCGCTGGCCTACGGCCTCGACAAGGGCAAGGAGGACGAGCTCATCCTCGTCTTCGACCTCGGCGGCGGAACGTTCGACGTCTCCCTCCTCGAGGTGGGCAAGGACGACGACTTCTCGACCATCCAGGTCCGCGCGACCTCGGGCGACAACCGCCTCGGCGGCGACGACTGGGACCAGCGCGTCGTCGACCACCTGGTCAAGCGCTTCAAGGACTCGACCGGCGTCGACGTCTCGAAGGACAAGATCGCTCGCCAGCGCCTCAAGGAGGCCGCGGAGCAGGCGAAGAAGGAGCTCTCCTCGAGCACCTCGACCAGCATCCAGCTGCCCTACCTCTCGCTCACCGAGAACGGCCCGGCGAACCTCGACGAGACGCTCACCCGCGCCAAGTTCGAGGAGCTCACCAGCGACCTGATCGAGCGCACCCGCAAGCCCTTCACCGACGTCATCGCCGAGGCGGGCGTCAAGGTCGAGGACATCGCTCACGTGGTCCTCGTCGGCGGCTCGACCCGCATGCCGGCCGTGGCCGAGCTCGTCAAGAAGCTCACCGGCGGCAAGGAGCCCAACAAGGGCGTCAACCCGGACGAGGTCGTCGCCGTCGGCGCCGCGCTGCAGGCCGGCGTCCTCAAGGGCGAGCGCAAGGACGTCCTCCTGATCGACGTGACCCCGCTCTCGCTGGGCATCGAGACCAAGGGCGGGATCATGACCAAGCTGATCGAGCGCAACACCGCGATCCCGACCAAGAGGTCCGAGACCTTCACCACGGCCGACGACAACCAGCCGTCCGTCGCGATCCAGGTCTTCCAGGGCGAGCGCGAGTTCACCCGCGACAACAAGAACCTGGGCACGTTCGAGCTGACCGGCATCGCGCCGGCCCCGCGCGGCATCCCGCAGGTCGAGGTCACCTTCGACATCGACGCCAACGGCATCGTCCACGTGTCCGCGAAGGACAAGGGCACCGGCAAGGAGCAGTCGATGACGATCACGGGCGGCTCGTCGCTGCCCAAGGACGACATCGACCGCATGGTCCGCGAGGCCGAGGAGCACGCCGCCGAGGACAAGGCCCGCCGCGAGGCGGCCGAGATCCGCAACAACGCCGAGACCCTGGCGTACTCGATCGACAAGCTGATCAAGGACAACGAGGACAAGCTGCCCGAGGACGTCAAGTCCGAGGTGCAGGGAGACGTCGACGCGCTGAAGACCGCGCTCGCCGGCGACGACGACGCGGCCGTCAAGACCGCGTTCGACGCCCTCAACGCCTCGCAGACCAAGATCGGCCAGGCGATCTACTCCCAGGACCAGGCCGCGCAGAGCGCCCCCGCGGACGCTCCGGCCGACGGTGACAAGAAGGACGACGAGGACATCGTCGACGCCGAGGTCATCGACGAGGACGAGCCGAAGGACACGAAGTAGCCATGGCAGCCGAGAACGAGCCCCAGGACCTCCCCGAGGAGCAGCCGGCCACCGGCGGCGAGGCGGGAGCCGAGGCGGCGCAGGACGCCCAGGACCAGGAGGGCCTCATCGAGGCCGAGGGGCCCGACGTCGAGACCAGCCTCTCGGACGCCGACCTCTCGTTCCTCTCGGGACAGTCCAGCGCCGAGACGCTCGCGGCCGAGCACCTCGCCGACCTCCAGCGGGTGACCGCGGAGTACGCGAACTACCGCAAGCGCACCGAGGCCAACCGCCAGGTCGACAAGGAGCGGGCGATCGGCGACGCGGTGAAGGTCATCCTCCCCGTGCTCGACGACCTCGACCGCGCCGAGAAGCACGGCGACCTCGCCGAGGGCGGGCCCTTCACGGCCATCGCGCAGAAGCTGCGCGGCGGAGTGGAGAAGCTCGGCCTGGTGAAGACCGGCGCCGTGGGCGACCTGTTCGACCCGAACATCCACGAGGCGATCTTCCAGCAGCCCACCCCCGGCGCCGAGACCTCCACGGTCGCGGACGTCGTCGAGGCGGGCTACTACCTCGGAGGCTCGCTGCTGCGGGCCGCCAAGGTGGTCGTGGCAGTCCCCGCCGACTGACCCCGCCACCGGCACCACCACCGCGGAGGACCCCGCCCCGCTCGGCAGCACGCTGCCGGACCGGGGCGGGGTCCCTCGCCGCATTCGACACAGGAAGAGGCACATGGCCAGCCAGGATTGGTTCGACAAGGACTTCTACAAGGTCCTCGGCGTGTCCAAGGACGTCTCCGCCGCGGACCTGAAGAAGACCTACCGCAAGCTCGCCCGCCAGTTCCACCCCGACTCCAACCCGGGGGACGCGAAGGCCGAGGCGCGCTTCAAGGAGATCAGCGAGGCGTACACCGTGCTCTCGGACGCCGAGCAGCGCAAGGAGTACGACCAGATCCGCGCCATGGGCGGCGGGGCGCGCTTCACCGCGGGCGGCCAGCCCGGAGGGTTCGACGACGTCTTCGGCGGCATGTTCGGCCAGGGCGGGCGCACCTCCTACAGCACCCAGCAGGGCCCGCCGCCGGGCTTCGAGGACATCCTCGGCGGCATGTTCGGCGGCGGAGGCAGCCGCTTCGGCCAGCCCAGCGGCGGCTACCGCGGCTTCGGCGGCCCGCAGAAGGGCGCCGACGTCACCGCCAGCACCACCATCGACTTCCGCACCGCGACCCGGGGCGACACCGTCCAGCTGCAGACCGGCGACGGGCGCACCCTCTCGGTGCGCATCCCCGCCGGCGTGGCCGACGACCAGAAGATCCGCGTCCGCGGCAAGGGCCGCCCCAGCCCGGACGGCGGCGATCCCGGCGACCTGGTGCTCACCGTCTCGGTGCGCAAGCATCCGGTGTTCGAGCGCGACGGGCTGAACCTGCGCGTGACGGTGCCCGTGACCTTCGTCGAGGCGGTCTTCGGCGCGACGATCGAGGTGCCGACCCTCGGCGGCGAGCCCGTCAAGCTCCGGGTCGCCGCAGGCACCCCGAGCGGCCGCGTCCTGCGCGTCAAGGGCCGCGGCGTCACGACTCCCAAGGGCACGGGCGACCTGCTCGCCGTCCTGCAGGTCGCCGTCCCGAGCCACCTGTCCGCCGCCGCCCGTGAGGCCCTCGAGGCCTACGCCGCCGCCGAGCCGGACGAGGACCCGCGCGAGGACATCCTGGAGAAGGCCCGCTACTAGCACCGGATCGGCGCAACCGGTCGGAGGAGGAGACATGGACGAGAACACGCCCGTCTTCGCGATCGCCGTCGCCGCCGATCTGGCGGCGATGCACCCGCAGACCCTGCGGCAGTACGACCGGCTCGGGCTCGTGAGCCCGACCCGCACCGCGGGCAAGTCGCGCCGCTACTCGATGCGCGACGTGGTGCAGCTGCGCGAGGTCGCCCGGCTCTCCTCCGAGGGCGTCTCGCTCGAGGGCATCGCGCGCATCCTGCAGCTCGAGAATCAGGTGCAGTCGCTCTCGCAGCGGGTGCGCGAGCTGGAGTCGGCCCTCGCCGACGAGCTCCTCAACCGGCCGGGCCGCCGCGTGTTCGCCGCCGGACTCGAGGGGGACGTGGTCACTCTGCGCCACGGCACGCGCGCGCAGCGCCGGACCGAGCTGGTCGTCTGGCGCCCCGCGCCACGATCAGGGGCCACCGACGACGCCGCGCCCTGAACGAGGGGTAGCCTGACCGGGCGCCGCCCCGTCACCGCGGCGCCCGTCGCTCCGCTCGGGGCGGAGAGCAGGAGGACCGCCGTGGACCACGACAGCAGCACCCCGCGCGACGAGCGCGACGCCCGCCGGGAGCAGGCCGCCCAGGAGCAGGCCCCCCAGGAGCAGGCGTCGGACGCCTCGCGACAAGAGCGGGCCCTGGACTCCACGCGCGCGTCCCGCCGGACGCCGGTCGTCCCCGACAACGGGGTCTCCCGCGAGTCCTACGCGATCCACGCCGCCCGCAGCGACCTCCCCCTCTTCTCGGCGGCGCTGAACGTCGGCCGCGACGACTCCGGCTGGCTGTCGTCGCTCTCGAGCACCCTCGCCGGACCCACCGGGCCGGTCGGCTCCCCGGACTCGGCCGCCGAGACGGCGCAGGCCGCGCTCGACCGCCGCACCCGCCGTCGGAGCGACGAGTCCGACTCCTGAGCCGCGGCTCCGGCTAGTCGCGCAGGCGCGTCGCGGCCATCCGGGCGTCGACCAGGCGGCCGCCGCTGAGGCGGGCGAGGATCACGGAGCCGAACGGCAGCGCGCGCACGAGGGGCAGGCCCTCGACCCGCTCCTCGTCCGTGTAGCCGAGGAGGACGTACATCCCGACCACGGCGATCGCGGCGATCGTCGCGACCCGCGCCGGGATCTGGTCCATCGTGCCGCCTCCGCCGTCGACCGGCTCGGCGAGCGTGACGCACATGAGGAAGATCGACGCGTATACCGCCAGGTGCACGTGGGAGCGGCTCCACGGGCGCGCGAGCGCGGCGATCGGCAGGATCCAGAGGGCGTACCAGGGGTGGATGGCAGTCGACGCCGTCACGAACGCGAGCAGCGCACCGGACAGGCGGGCGAGCGGATCGATGGAGCGCCGCGACAGCATGAGGCGCGCAGCGATCAGGCCGGCGAGCCCGAGCGCGAGGATCTTGACCACGGCGATCGCCGCGGCGGGGTCGTGACCGGTGAACTCGACGGCGCGGGAGACCGCGACCGTGACGAACGACATCGGCGCGTACCAGTGCAGGATCGAGCCGGGCACGACCATCGCCGCGACCCAGCCGACCCCGACGCCCGCGAGCAGCCCGACGGCGACCACGAGGCCGAGCGCTCCGGCGCCCGTCCAGAGCCAGCCGCGGGTGCGCTCGCGCCACGTCGCGTCGTGGCGCAGCCACAGGAGCGCGAGCACGGGGAGCGCGATCACGGCGATCGGCTTGATCGCGATCGCTCCGGCCATCAGCACGACGGCGGCGATGCGCCGGTCGGTCTGGGCGTAGTAGAGCGACGCGAGGATGAGCGCCAGCATCACGGAGTCGTTGTGGCCGGCGACGACGAAGAGCACGAGGGTCAGCGGGTTGGCGACGATCGTCCAGGCGGTGAGCGGGACCGAGAGGCCGCGCAGGCGCGCCAGGCGGAGCGCGTAGACGGCCATGACGGCCACGCCCGCGACCGACACGGCGCGGAGCATCGCGATCGAGAGCTCCGGTGCGCTGTAGCCCGCGAACTGCACGGCGGTGCGCTCGATCAGGAGGTAGAGGGGCCCGTAGGGCGTGGGCGTGTCGGCCCAGAGCGGGTCGACGCCGAGGTCGAACCAGCCCGGGAGCGTCGCGACGCCGTGGGTGTAGGGGTCGATGCCCTGGGTCATCAGGCGACCCTGCGCCACGTAGGAGAACATGTCGTGGCTGAACAGCGGCACCGTCACGAGGAGCGGAGCGGTCCAGGCGAGGGCCGCCACCACGATGGTGCGGACGGAGCCGGGGCCCGCCGCGAGAGCGACCGTGCGCAGGCGGAGCCACGCGATCAGCAGCAGCATCCCGCCGCCCACGACGAGGGCGCCGCTGGACTCGGTGAGCCAGCCCGTGGCGCGGATCGAGGCGACGAGAGGCCAGTCGCGGATGGGCGAGCCGGCGGGCAGGTAGCCCACGCCGAGCGAGCCGAGGAGGATCGCGATCGAGCCCAGCAGGCCCGTCGCCAGCGGTGCGGCCTCCATGAAGCGGAGCCGCGGTCGGCGCTGCCGTCCCGTTGCCCGGGCCGTGTCCGGCCGCTCGATCGTCCCCCGTGAAGCCATCGGAGCCACGCTAAAGGATGGGACTCCGAAGTGCATGGACGGCCGGTGAACGGTTGATCAGTCGGCGCTCAGGTTGTACAAGGACCCGCACGCGCACCGATCAGGGCAGGCGCGGCACCGGGGCCGGCTCCGCGAAGCGCAGCTGGTTGCCGAACGGATCGATCACGTCGAGCGCGAAGCCGAACGGCGTGCGGGTGATCCGCGGGTTGAGGTAGGGGTACGCCTTCGCGTCGAGCTCGGCGTGCAGCTCGCGGACACCGCGGAGGGCGACGTGCACCGCGGCGCCGGGACTGCCGTCGCGGTGGTGCTCGCTGAGGTGCAGGCGGAGCCCCGAGCGCGACACCTGCAGGTAGAGGGGGGCGTCGAGCGCGGCGCGGTGCTCCCAGTCCACCTCGAAGCCGAGGTAGTCGACGTAGAACTCGCCCGCCTTGGCGACCGAGAAGATCCGCAGGATCGGCACGGCCGCCTCCAGTCGCACCGGCTCGAGCCGGTCCGGCTCCTCCGCGCTCGACCGGTCCCGTGCACGCCGTCTCGTCTCCACGCCACGAGGCTAGCCGCCCCGCGGTCGGCCCGGCGCCGGAGGGTCAGTCGACGAGATCGAGACCGCGCAGCAGCCGGAGGGTCTCGACCCCGGCGGGCGGGCAGCGGCCCGCATCGGAGCCGTCGACCCAGTGCAGCGAGTCGATCTCGCCGCTCGGGCGCGCCTCGCGGTCGAGCTCGGCGGCGAAGACGCTCATGTGGACCTCCCGCCCCTCCGGCTCGCCGTGCGCCTGGGTGCGGACGGTGAACAGGGGCTCGAGGCCGAGCGCGACGGCGCCGAGCTCCTCGCGGGCCTCGCGGGCCGCCGCCTCGATCCCGCTCTCGCCCTCGTCGACCTTGCCGCCGGGGAGGTAGAGGACGTCGCGGCCCCGCGCCGTGACCATCAGGACGCGCCGGTCGCGGAGGACGGCGACGGCGGACACGACGATCGGCGGGAGGGTGCTCATCCGCTCATCATGCCCGCCGCGGGCGGACCGTCGCGGCGCCCCCGCGGCTACCATGGGGGCACACCAGAAGGACGCGCGCAGCCGGCGCGCGCCGGGGCCCCGTGCGCCCGAACAGCTGAGGAGCAACCCGTGGCAGAACCCACCACCCTCGACAA
This sequence comes from Rathayibacter sp. AY1A7, assembly GCF_002930845.1. Classification (NCBI taxonomy): domain Bacteria; kingdom Bacillati; phylum Actinomycetota; class Actinomycetes; order Micrococcales; family Microbacteriaceae; genus Rathayibacter; species Rathayibacter sp. AY1A7. The sequence goes on from NZ_PSTL01000019.1 coordinate 25,534, forward strand.
AGTCATCACCCTCGCGCAGCACAGGGGATTCGTCTTCCCCTCGGGTGAGATCTACGGGGGCACCCGCTCCGCGTGGGACTACGGGCCGCTCGGTGTGGAGTTCAAGGAGAACATCAAGCGCCAGTGGTGGAAGACCTTCGTGCAGGGCCGGGGCGACGTCGTCGGCCTGGACTCCGCGGTCATCCTGCCCACGGCGATCTGGCACGCCTCGGGACACGTCGGCGTCTTCTCGGACCCGCTGACCGAGTCGCTGATCACCCACAAGCGCTACCGAGCCGACCACCTCTTCGAGAAGTACGAGGAGGTCAACGGCCACCCGCCCGTGAACGGCCTCGCCGACATCCCGGACCCGGAGCACCCCGACAAGGTCGGCCAGTGGACCGAGATCAAGCAGTTCTCGGGCCTGATGAAGACCTACCTCGGCGTCGTCGACGACGAGTCGGGGCTTCACTACCTGCGTCCCGAAACCGCCCAGGGCATCTTCACCAACTTCGCGAACGTGCTGCAGAGCGCCCGTCGCAAGCCGCCCTTCGGCATCGGCCAGATCGGCAAGGCGTTCCGCAACGAGATCACCCCCGGCAACTTCATCTTCCGCACCCGCGAGTTCGAGCAGATGGAGCTCGAGTTCTTCGTCGAGCCCGGCACGGACGAGGAGTGGCAGGAGACCTGGATGCAGCTCGCCTGGGACTGGTTCGTCGGGCTCGGGATGAACCCCGAGAACATCCGGCAGTACGAGCACCCGAAGGACAAGCTCTCCCACTACTCCAAGCGCACCGTCGACATCGAGTACCGCTTCAGCTTCGCCTCGGGCGAGTGGGGCGAGCTGATGGGAGTCGCGAACCGCACCGACTACGACCTCAAGACGCACATCGAGCACTCGGGCAAGGACCTCTCGTTCTTCGACCAGAACAAGAACGAGCGCTACGTGCCGTTCGTGATCGAGCCGTCGTTCGGCCTCACCCGCGCACTCATGGCGTTCCTCGTCGACGCCTACGAGGAGCAGGAGCTGCCGCCGAACGCCAAGGGCAAGGTCGAGACGCGGACCGTGCTGCACCTCGACCCGCGCCTGGCGCCGGTGAAGGTGGCCGTGCTGCCGCTCTCGCGCAATGAGGCCCTCTCGCCGCTCGCGCGCCGCGTCGCCGACCAGCTGCGCCAGCTCTGGAACGTCGACTTCGACGACTCCGGAGCGATCGGCCGCCGCTACCGCCGCCAGGACGAGATCGGCACCCCGTACTGCGTGACCGTCGACTTCGACTCGCTCGAGGACGACGCCGTGACCGTCCGCGACCGCGACACGATGAAGCAGGAGCGCATCCCGCTCGAGCAGCTCGAGTCGTACCTCTTCACCGGGCTCCGCGGGGCCTGACGCTCCTCCCGGGACTCCGCCGACCGGACGGGTCGGCGGCGTCCCGCCGGGCGCGGACCAGCCGGCCCTGCGGTCAGCGCTCGCGGGCGAGCAGGGCGAAGACGAGGGTCGAGGTCCACTCGCCCTTGCAGAACTCGTCCTCCCGGTGGTGCGCCTCGAGGCGCATCCCGAGGCGCTCGCAGAGGCGGGCGGACGCGGTGTTCCGAGCGTCGAGCTGCGCGATCACGCGGTGCGCGCCGAGGGTGTCGAACGCGAGGTCGAGCAGCGCTCGGGCGGCCTCGGTCGCGTAGCCGCGCCCCTGCGCCTCCGGGTGCAGCACCCAGCCGATCTCGACCGCCTCCTGCTCGACGGACGTCGCGATGAGCGTGAGGTCGCCGATCATCCGCCCGGCGAGGACGCCCTCCCGGGGGACGATCGCCAGCACGGCCACGTCGCCGTCAGCGGCGAGCCGTGTCGAGGGGAGGCGGCGCTGCAGGTGCGCCCGCGACTCCTCGGGGGTGCGCACCGGCCAGCGGAGGAACCGGACGGCGTCGGCGTCGCCCTGGTAGCGCGCGTGGTCCTCGGCGTCCTCCGGTCCGAGGGGACGCAGGAGCAGGCGCTCGGTGAGCAGCGGCGCGGAGCGCAGCGGCTCCGCGTCGAAGGGGAGCCGGAGGCTCACGCGGTGGCGGCGTCAGAGTCGGGGCGCGCGGCGGCGGGCTCGGCCGGGACCTCGATGCCGAAGAGCGCCTCGAGCCCGGTGAGGTACGCCTCCTGCGCTCCGGCGCGCGCGTAGTCGCGGGCGCGGACGCTCGGGGTGTGCAGCAGCACGCCGGCGAGGTGGCGGAGCGCCTGCTCGGTGCGGCCGTCCTCGTCGCCGCGCGAGCGGGCCCGCTCGATCTCGGCGTCGAGCGCGTCGAACACGTGGGCGCGCAGGGCGACGACGGCCGGAGTGAGGCTCTTCTCGTCGGCGACGTCCGAGAACTTCCGGGCCGCCTTGTCGACGAGCGCGCGCGCCTGCTGCGACGCGTCGAGCACATCGAGAGGCGCGTGCAGGCTGATCGTCTCGAGGTCGAGGAGCTCGACGCCGGCGACCGAGGTGACGTCGGAGGCGACGTTGCGCGGCAGGCCCAGGTCGATCACGAGCTGGCGCTCGCGGGAGAAGCCCTGGAGGCGCCCGGCGGCGAGCAGGGCGGCGTCGAGCACCGGCTCCTGGGTCGTGGTGCAGGTGATGACGATGTCGGCCGAGACCGCCTCGAGCGCGAGATCGGCGGCGGCGATGGGCCGGAGCGAGCGGCGGGCGGCGAAGCCCTCGGCGCGGCCGGAGGGGGAGTGCACGGCGATGTCCACCACTCCGCGGTCGCGCAGGGCCGCGACGGTCGCCCGCGCGTAGCTGCCGGTGCCGACGAGGAGGACGCGGGCGGCCCGCCAGTCGGTGACGCGGCTCGCGGCGAGGTCGAGCGCGAGGCGCACGATCGAGCGGCCGGCGCTGCCGAGGCCGGTGCGGTTCTTGATGCCGCGCGAGGTCTGCGAGGCGCGCTGGAACAGCCGCTCGAGCTCGGAGGAGGTGGTGCCGAGGCGGCGCGCCTCCTCGAGGGACCGGCGGACCTGGCCCGCGATCTCGCCCTCGCCGACCACGACGGACTCGAGCCCGCTGGAGACGGCGAAGAGGTGCTCGGCCACCCGGTCGCCCGAGACGACGTCGACGCTCCCGCGCAGCTCGTCCTGCTCGACGCCGGTCGCGGCGCTGACGGCGGCGGTGGCGGCCTCGACGGCGACGGCCTGCGCGGCGGTCAGCGGCTCGTCGATGTCGAGGTAGGCCTCGAATCGGTTGCAGGTCGCGACGACGACGGCTCCGGAGACGAAGTCGATCCCCTCGGAGAGGGCCGCGGTCACGGCGGAGGAGTCGACGGAGAGCTTCTCGAGGAGATCGAAGCTGGCGTTCTTGTGCGACGCCGTCAGACACAGAAGCACCACGTCAGTCTACGCGCGCTCTGCGGGGCGGGGTCCCCGGACTGGGGAGGAATGCACGGATGCGCCTGGAATAATGTCGCGGTGACCTCCCCCACCGACGGCCTGCTCGATCCGCTGCACCCCCTCTCCGCCGGCCGCACGGCCGACTCGCTGCTCCTGCGCGCCTACCGCTCCGAGCGGGGCGAGAGGACGCCCGTCTGGTTCATGCGACAGGCCGGCCGCAGCCTCCCGGAGTACCGGGCCCTGCGCACCGACACGAAGATGCTCGACGCCTGCCTCGACCCGGCGCTGGCGAGCGAGATCACCCTGCAGCCGGTGCGGCGCCACGGAGTGGACGCGGCCATCTTCTTCAGCGACATCGTGATCCCGCTGCGGCTCGCGGGCGTCGGCGTCGACATCGTCCCCGGGCGCGGTCCGGTGCTCGAGAAGCCGGTGCACACGGCCGCCGACGTCGCCGAGCTCGCCTCGATCGACCCGTCCGTGCTCGACGAGACGCTCGAGCCCATCCGCGAGGGCGTGCGCCGTACCGTCGCGGGCCTCGGCGACACCCCGCTCATCGGCTTCGCCGGCGCTCCCTTCACCCTGGCCGCCTACCTGGTGGAGGGCGGCCCGTCCAAGGACCACCTGCGCGCGCGGACGATGATGCACGCCGACCCCGCCGCCTGGGCCCAGCTGATGGAGTGGACCGCCGAGGTCACCGGCCGCTTCCTCCGCGCGCAGGTGCTCGCCGGGGCCAGCGCCGCGCAGCTCTTCGACTCCTGGGCCGGGGCGCTCTCGCTCTCGGACTACACGACCCACGTCGCTCCCGCATCCGCGCGCGCCCTCGTCCACGTGCGCGACCTGGCGTTCGACCACGGGGAGACGCGCCGCAACGTCCCGATCGTGCACTTCGGCGTCGGCACCGGCGAGCTGCTCGGAGCGATGCACGGCATCGGCGCCGACGTGGTGGGCGTCGACTACCGGATCCCGCTCGACGAGGCCAACCACCGCCTCGGCGGCTTCGTGCCGGTGCAGGGCAACGTCGACCCGGCGCTGCTGACCGCGCCGTGGGAGGTCCTCGAGGCCCACGTCGACGACGTGCTCCGCCGGGGCCTGAGCGCCCCCGCGCACGTGCTCAACCTCGGCCACGGCGTGCCGCCCGAGACCGACCCCGACGTGCTCACGCGCCTCGTCGCGTTCGTGCACGCCTGGCGGCCGTGAGCGAGGAGCGCCCCCGCGACGCGGCGTCGTACGACGTCGCCGTCGTCGGCGGCGGAGTGGCGGGGCTCGCCGCCGCCGCGGAGTGCCTGCGGATCGGCCTGCGCGTCGTGGTGCTCGAGGCGGGGGAGCGGGTCGGCGGCTCCGTCTCTCCGCTCGCCCTGGCCGGAGCCGCGCTCGACGCGGGCGCCGAGAGCTTCGCCACCCGCGGCGGCCACGTCGAGCGGGCGCTCGCCGCGCTGACCCTCGACGGCGTCCCGCTCGCCGAGTCGATCGTCGAGCCCCGGACGCACGGCTCGTGGCTGCACCTCTCGGGCGGCCGCTCCGTGCCGTCGCCCCGGGCCGGCATCCTCGGCATCCCCGGCACGCCGCTCGCCCCCGACGTCGTGCGGGCGATCGGCCGCCGCGGCGCCTGGCGCGCCTGGCTCGACACCCTGATGCCGGTGCTGCGCATCGGCCGCGCGCACTCCCTCGCCGAGCTGGTGCGCACCCGGATGGGCGAGCGCGTGCTCGAGGACCTGGTCGCGCCGGTCGTCTCCGGCGTCTACTCGAGCCGGCCGGACGACATCGACGTCGACCTGGCCGCACCCGGACTGAACGGCGCGCTCACCCGCGCGGGCTCCCTCGCCCGGGCCGTGGCCGCCCTCCGCGCGAACCTCCCGGCCGGAGTCGCGGTCCGCGGGCTCGAAGGCGGGATGCACCGCCTGGTCGCCGCGCTGGTCCAGCGGATCGACTACCTCTCCGGCGAGATCCGCACCGGCGCCTCCGTGCAGCGGCTCGAGGGCTCCGACGGGGACTTCGTCCTGACCCTCGCCGACGGCGCTCTGAGCGCCCGAGCGGTGATCGTCTCGACGCCGGAGCGCGACGCCCGGGCGCTGCTCGCCGGCCTCGCTCCCGCCGTCGCGGAGCGCGCCGACGAGGCGCCCCACGACTCCGTCGAGCTGGTGACCCTGGTCCTCGACGACGCCCGCCTGGACGCAGCCCCCCGCGGCTCCGGCGTGCTCGTGGCGCCCACCGCCACCGACGTCACGGCCAAGGCGATCACGCACGCGACCGCGAAGTGGGACTGGCTGGCCGCCTCCCTCCCTCCCGGCCGCCACGTGCTGCGCCTCTCCTACGGGCGCCCGGGCGAGCGCCCGCCGCTCGAGGGGCGCACCGATGCCGAGGCGGCCGCGATCGCCCTGCTCGACGCCTCGACGCTGCTCGGACTCGCCCTCGATCCGGCCTCGCTCGTCGACGCCGCCCGGGTGCGCTGGGCCAACGTCCGGCCCGCCGCGGCGCTGGGCCGCCGCGCGCACCTGGAGGCGTTCCGCGAGGCGCTCCTCCCGATCGAGGGAGTCGCCGTGACCGGCACCTGGATCGCGGGCACGGGCCTCGCCTCGGTGCTCCCGCACGCCGCCGAGACGGCCGCCCTTATCCGGCGCCGACTGGTGCGTCAAGGAGTCGGGCTGCCGAGCGACGCCCGCGACGCCGACGGCTACTCTTAGGCCCAGGCATCCGCGCGAGCGTGCGGCGTGCCCCGGCACGAGTGGTCACCGACCGCGTGGACGATCGCGAGAGCGACCCAGGACGAGGAGTAGGCGTGAAGGGCAAGATTCTTTTCGTGGCAGGAGCCGCAGCCGGGTACGTGCTGGGAGCACGTGCCGGCCGGAAGCGGTACGAGCAGATCGCCTCGGCGGCAGGCCGCTTCTGGCGGACCCAGCCGGTGCAGGACGTCGCGGGCGCCGTCGGCGGTGCCGCGAAGACCCAGCTGAGCAGCGTCTCGGACAAGGCGTACGAGGTCGTGCGCTCGGTGGTCGTCAAGGCCGTGTCCGGCGGCAGGAAGGCCCAGGGAGCGAGCGACGCGGAGGCGTCGGCCGCCGCCCGCAAGGCGGCCTCGAAGGTCGACGAGGCCGCGGCGTCGGCCGGCTCCGGCGGGTCGACGACGTCCACCTCCACCAGCAGGGCCTAGTGCTCATCCCTCCGGCCGTGCCAGGCGCGCGCCGGCCGGCACGTCCGACCCTCGAGGAGCTCCCGTGGTGAACGAACGCAATCCCAAGAACGCCCGATCACTGGGAGAGCTGGTCAGCGACCTGCCCGGCCTCGTGATCGAGCTCGTCAAGGCCGAGGTCGCCTCGCTGAAGAACGAGCTGGCGGGCAAGGCGAAGAGCGCGGGTCTGGCCGTCGGCCTGTTCGCGGTCGCGGCCTTCCTCCTCCTGACCGCGTGGGCGACGCTGGTCGCCTTCGCGATCATCGGCATCGCCTCCTGGCTTCCGGCCTGGCTGTCGGCGCTGATCGTGACGGTCTTCTTCCTCCTGGTGGCCGTGATCCTCGCCCTCGTCGGCGTGCGCACCATCAAGAAGGCCGTGCCGCCGGTGCCGCAGGACTCGATCGACAGCATCAAGAAGGACGTCCAGGCGTTCAAGGGAGTGGGCAGCTATGACAACTGAGCGATCCGTCAGCAGCACCACGCCCCGCTTCGTCGACCCGGCGGAGCTGAAGCCCGGCCAGCTGAAGGCCGACATCGAGCGCGCTCGCTCCGAGCTCGCCGCGACCCTCGACGCGATCGAGTACAAGGTCAACGTGCCGCGCAAGGTGCGTACCGCCCAGCGGACGATCGAGCGCAAGCTCCAGGTCGTGCGCCGCCAGAACCCCTCCGCGCTGATCGCCGGAGCGGTCGGCGCCGCCGCCGCCGTGGGCCTCGTCGTCTGGGGCGTCGCGAAGCAGATCATCGAGGACTGAGTGCCGGAGGGCCCGGGGCGCTAGCGTCCCGGGCCCTCCGGCGCCAGAGCCCCCGCCGCTTTTGTGCATCGGCACGAGCGGAGGGATGATGGATCAATGACCGATCAGACCGCCGGCACGGCGGGTCCCGTTCAGTCCGCCCCCGACACGAGCGCCGCCGCTCCGGCGCCGCAGCCCCCCGCCGATCAGGATCACTCCGATCAGGCCCTGGGATACACGCTCTGGGCGGTTCTCCGCAGGGATCCCGCACGTCCGTTCACCCTCTCCAGCGACGCCGTGGATCCCGCGGTGAAGCAGTACGAGCACCTCGTCGCCCAGCTCGAGAGCGAGGGCGTGACCGTCCGCGGCACCTACGACGTCTCGGCCCTGCGCGCGGACGCCGACATCATGCTGTGGCTCACGGGCCCGGCGCCCGAGGAGCTGCAGCGGGCCTACCGCGAGCTGCGGCGCACGGAGCTGCTGGTCGGCCTCCTGCCGACGTGGAACGCGATGGGCGTGCACCGCGACGCCGAGTTCAGCTCGAACCACCTCCCCGCCTACATGCGCGGGAAGGCGCCGGCCCGCTGGCTCACGGTCTACCCCTTCGTCCGCTCCTACGAGTGGTACATCCTCCCCGAGGAGGAGCGCCGGGCGATGCTCGCCCAGCACGGGCGCCAGGGCTCGCGGTTCCGCTCCGTCCTGACCAACACGGTCGCCTCGTTCTCGCTCGGCGACTACGAGTGGATCCTCGCCCTCGAGGACGAGGAGCTCGTCAACCTCGTCGACCTCATGCGCGACCTGCGCGCCACCGAGGCCCGCCGCCACGTGCGCGAGGAAGTCCCCTTCTACACAGGCCGGCGCATCGACGCCGACCAGATCGCCGAGGTGCTCCGATGAGCGACACGACCAGCGAGCCGATCCTCGTCCGCGGGGCCACCCCCGCGGCGGCGTCCGGCCCCGAGCACGTCGAGGTCCCCGTGGCCTACGACGCGATCCTCCTCGCCGGCTTCGGCGGGCCCGAGGGTCAGGACGACGTCATCCCGTTCCTCCGCAACGTCACCCGGGGCCGCGGCATCCCGGAGGAGCGCCTCGAGGAGGTCGCCCACCACTACCGCCACTTCGGCGGCGTCAGCCCGATCAACGCGCAGAACCGCGCGTTGAAGAAGGCGCTCGAGGCCGAGCTCGCGAACCGCGGCATCGACCTCCCCGTGCTCTGGGGCAACCGCAACTGGGCGCCCTACATGAGCGAGGCCGTCGCCGAGGCGAAGGAGCGCGGGTTCACCAACCTGCTCGCCATCGCCACCAGCGCGTACTCCTCCTTCTCGTCCTGCAGGCAGTACCGCGAGGACTACGCGGCGGCGCTCGACGCGACCGGCCTCGAGGGCGAGCTGCGGATCGACAAGGTGCGCCAGTTCTTCGACCACCCCGGCTTCGTGATGCCGTTCATCAAGGCCGTCCACAACGGGCTCGACGAGCTGCGCGAGCGGATGCCCGACCTCGATGTCACGTCCGAGGTGGAGGTGCTGTTCTCGACGCACTCGATCCCCATGGCCGACGCCGAGCGCAGCGGACCCCACGAGCGCCACGACGACGGCACCGTCGTCGACGTGCACGAGTTCGGACCGGGCGGCGCCTACGAGGCGCAGCACCTCGCCGTCGCCGAGGTCGTCATGGCCGCCGCCACGGACGAGGACGTGCCCTGGCAGCTGGTCTACCAGTCGCGCTCCGGCCCGCCCACCCAGCCCTGGCTCGAGCCGGACATCAACGACGCCATCGCGGAGCTGCCGGCCCGCGGCCGCCGCGCGCTGCTGATCGTCCCGCTCGGCTTCGTGTCCGACCACATGGAGGTCATGTGGGACCTCGACAACGAGGCCCTCGAGACCTCGGAGGAGCACGGACTCGTCGCGCTCCGCGTCGCGACCCCCGGCACGGACCCGGTCTACGTCTCCGGCCTGATCGACCTGGTCCTCGAGCGCGTCAACGGCGTGCCGACGGAGGACCGGCTCTCGATGACGGCGCTCGGCCCCTGGTACGACGTCTGCCGCCCCGGCTGCTGCGAGAACGTGCGAGCGGGGTTCAAGCCCGCCCTGGCGGGAGTCGCACCGTGATGAGGAGTCGTCTGTCGTGAGCATCAGAGTCGGCACCCGCGCGAGCGCGCTCGCGGTGGCGCAGACCCGGATGACGGCCGATCTGATGTCGGCCGCCGCGGGGGTCCCCGTGGAGCTGGTGCGCATCGAGTCGGACGGCGACCGCATGCGCGGCTCGCTCGCCTCCCTCGGCGGCACCGGCGTGTTCGTCAGCGCCCTGCGCGACGCGCTGCTCGCCGGGCGCTGCGATGCGATCGTGCACTCGCTGAAGGACCTGCCCACCGCTGCGGTGGAGGGCCTGCTGCTCGGAGCGGTCCCCGAGCGGGAGGACCCGCGCGACGCGCTCTGCGCCCGCGACGGGCTCACCCTGGCGACCCTGCCGGTCGGAGCCCGCGTGGGCACGGGCTCGCCCCGCCGGCGCGCGGCGCTGCTGGCCGCCCGTCCGGACCTCGAGATCGTGGACATCCGCGGCAACATCGACACCCGGCTCCGGAGGGTGCTGCCCGGCAGCGACTCGCCGCTGGACGCGATCGTGCTCGCCCTGTCCGGCCTGCGCCGCCTCGGCCGGGTCGACGCGATCACCGAGGTGCTCGGCTTCGACGTCTCCCCGCACGCCCCCGGTCAGGGAGCGCTGGCCATCGAGGTGCGCGACGAGGAGCCGTCGGAGGAGCTTCGCGCCGCTCTCGCAGCGGTCGAGCACGTGCCGACCCGCGCGGCGATCACGGCCGAGCGGTCGCTCCTCGCCTCCCTCGAGGCCGGGTGCGCCGCTCCGATCGGGGCCTCCGCGGTCGTCGAGGAGGACCGCGTCGTCCTGCACGGCGTGGTCTTCGCCGTCGACGGCGCGGCGTCCCTCGCACGGGAGGTCGCGGAGCCGGTCGATAACGGTTCGGTCGGCGGTGGTCGACACCGGGCGGATCCGCAGTATGGTGGTCGCGAACTGCCCGTCGTCGAAGCCGCGTTCCGTTGCGGCTCTCTGCTCGCTGACGCGCTTCTCGGTGCGGGTGCCGCCGAACTCGCACCCCTGGGAGCCCCTTCGTGATCGTCCCCGCCGCCTACTCCCAGTGGGAGAAGCCGTTGCAGGGGTGGCGCATCCTCGTCCCCCGCGGAGGCCCGTGGGGGGACGGTGTCGCCGCCGCTCTCCGTGCCAAGGGAGCCTCGCCCGTCGTCGCTCCGATGATCAATTTCGCGCCGACCGACGACTTCCCGGCGCTCGAGCAGGCCCTCGCCGACCTCGAGGCCGGCGCCTTCGACTGGATGACCGTCACGAGCGCCACCACGGTCGACGTCCTGTCCCTCCTGCGCACCACCGTGCCCGCGAGCACCAAGGTGGCGGCGGTCGGCGAGACCACGGCGGCCGCGCTCGTCGCCGCCGGGTACTCCGTCGACCTCGTCCCCTCCGAGGACAACTCCGCCCGCGGCCTCCTGGCCGAGTGGGAGGAGGCCACCGGCGGCCGACACCCCCTGCGCGTGCTGACGCTGCGGTCCGAGATCGCCAAGCCGCTGCTCACCGAGGGCCTCACCCGCATCGGGCACGACGTGCGCTCCGTGGTCGCCTACCGCACGGTCGGCGTCCCGGTGGAGGAGCGCGTCGTGGCGGATGTCGCCGGCGGAGCCGTGCACGCGATCCTCGTCACCTCGGGCAGCGTGGCGGAGCAGGTCCAGAAGCAGCTCGGCCCGGTGCCCGAGTCGATCCTCGTCGCCGCGATCGGGCCGCAGACCGCGAAGGACGCCCGCGCCTTCGGCCTGCGCGTCGACGTCGTCGCCGACGAGCGCTCGGCCTCCTCCCTCATCGACGCGGTCGCCGCCGTCGCCACGGAGCGCGCTCCCCGCTGAGCCGCCTCTCCGGCGCGACGTCGGCCGGGAGGGGCGGGCCTCGCCCCACAGGCCGGGGACCCGCCTCTCGGCTGACGTCCTGCGTCCGGAGCACCTCCACGGGGTGGGGCGTCCGCGCTCCCGGGGGGTGCTCGGCGGGGCGGGATTACGCTGGAGGACATGACTGCCATCCGCCCGCGCCGCCTCCGCACGTCCCCCGCACTCCGCCGTCTCGTCCAGGAGACGCGCATCCACCCGGCGCAGCTGATCCTGCCCCTCTTCGTGGCCGAGGGGATCACCGAGGCCCGGCCGATCGGGTCGATGCCGGGGGTGATGCACCACTCGCTGGACAGCGTCCGCGGAGCGGTGACGGAGGCGGCCGAGGCGGGGATCGGCGGCGTGATGCTGTTCGGCGTGCCCACCACGCGCGACGCGGTCGGCTCCGGTGCGACCGACCCCGACGGCGTGCTCAACGCCGCGACGCGGGTCGTCGTGGAGGAGGTCGGCGACGCGCTGGTCGTGCAGACCGACCTGTGCCTGGACGAGTTCACCGACCACGGCCACTGCGGCGTGCTCGACGACCGCGGGCGCGTCGACAACGACGCCACACTCCTCCGCTACGAGGAGATGGCGCTCGCCCAGGCCGAGGCCGGCTCCCACCTGCTCGGGCTCTCGGGGATGATGGACGGCCAGGTCGGAGCGATCCGCGCCGCTCTCGACGGCGCCGGGCACCTGGACACCGCGATCCTCGCGTACTCGGCGAAGTACGCCTCCAGCTTCTACGGTCCGTTCCGCGAGGCCGTGCAGTCCACGCTCGAAGGCGATCGCCGCACCTACCAGCAGGACCCGGCGAACCGCCGCGAGGGCCTGCGCGAGGCGACCCTCGACCTCGCCGAGGGAGCCGACGTGGTGATGGTGAAGCCCGCCATGAGCTATCTCGACGTGCTCTCGGACATCGCCTCCGTCTCGGACGTGCCGGTCTGGGCGTACCAGGTGTCGGGGGAGTACGCGATGATCGAGGCCGCCGCCGCGAACGGCTGGATCTCGCGCGAGCCGGCGATCCTGGAGTCGGTCACGGGGATCCTCCGCGCGGGGGCCGACGCGGTTCTCACGTACTGGGCCGTCGAGATCGCTCGCGACCTGCTGAAGTAGCCGCTCCTCCTCCTGGGAGCGAGCCTCGGCGTCTCGTCCGAAAGCGCTCCTCCGGCGCGAGGGCGCCGGGCGGCGCGCGTACCCTGGAGGGGTGACCACCTCGGCGAACGACACCCTGTACGAGCGTGCCCGGCACGCGATCCCCGGAGGCGTCAACTCGCCCGTCAGAGCGTTCCGCTCGGTCGGCGGGACCCCGCGCTTCATGGTCTCGGCCGCCGGCCCGTACATCACGGACGCGGACGGGCGCGAGTACGTCGACCTCGTCTGCTCCTGGGGCCCCGCCGTCCTCGGGCACGCGCACCCCGAGGTCGTCGCGGCGGTGCAGGAGGCGGCCGCCCGCGGTCTCTCGTTCGGCGCGTCCACTCCCGCCGAGACCGACCTCGCCGAGCTGGTCGAGGCGCGGATCACGGCCGGGGGAGTCTCGCCGATCGAGAAGCTCCGCCTGGTCTCCACCGGCACCGAGGCGACGATGACGGCGATCCGCCTCGCCCGCGGCGTCACCGGCCGCGACCTGCTGATCAAGTTCTCCGGCCACTACCACGGCCACTCCGACGGGCTGCTCGCCGATGCCGGCTCCGGTCTCGCGACCCTCTCGCTGCCCGCCTCCGCCGGCGTCACGGCCGCGACCGCGGCCCAGACGATCGTGCTGCCGTACAACGACCTCGAGGCGGTGCGCGCGGTCCTGGCCGAGCGTGGCGCCGACATCGCGGCGGTCATCACCGAGGCCGCGGCCGCCAACATGGGCGTGGTCGCTCCGGACCCGGGCTTCAACGCGGCCCTCGCTGAGCTCGTGCACGCGAACGGATCGCTGCTGATCATGGACGAGGTGCTGACCGGCTTCCGGGTGAGCGCCGGCGGCTGGTGGGGGCTCGAGAACCGCGGCGCCGAGGCTCCGTACCGGGCCGACCTCTACACCTTCGGCAAGGTCATCGGCGGAGGGATGCCGGTCGCGGCTCTCGGTGGCCGTGCGGACGTCATGGACCACCTGGCACCGCTGGGGCCGGTGTACCAGGCGGGCACCCTCTCCGGGAACCCGGTCGCGGTGGCCGCGGGCATCCGGACGCTGCAGCTGGCCGACGACGCGGTCTACGCCTCGCTGGACGCCACGGCGCTGACGCTCCAGCGCGAGGTGTCGGCGGCGCTGACGGCCGAGGGCGTCGCGCACACGGTGCAGACGGCCGGGAGCCTCTTCAGCTTCATGTTCACGGACCTGGGCCGGCCGGTGCGCGACTACGCCGAGGTCCAGGCGCAGGAGTCGTTCCGCTACCCGGCGTTCTTCCACGCGATGCTCGATGCGGGCGTCTCGCTGCCGCCGTCGGTGTACGAGGCCTGGTTCGTCTCGGCCGCGCACGACGACGCGGCGATCGGGCGCATCGTGGACGCGCTGCCGGCGGCGGCGAAGGCCGCGGCGGCCGCTCGGGCGTAGGCTCCCGGGCCGCCCGCGGATCAGGCGGGAGGCGCCCGCCGCACCGGAGCGGCGGACGTCCCGCGCGCCCGGCCGCCGGCGTGCGGCGACCGGGCAGGGGCCCTCAGCCCCGGCGCGAGACCGACTTCGGCAGCACGAACACCAGCGCGAAGGCGGCGACCGCCATCAGGGTGCTGAGGAGCATCGCGGGAGCCGCGGCGTCGAGGAAGCCCGAGGCGACCGTGTCCGGACCCGTGATGACGAGGCTCCCGAACAGCACGCTGCCGATGACCGCGATGCCCACGGCCGAGCCGATGCGCTGGATCGCCGAGATCACGCCGCTCGCCGCGCCAGCGTCCTGCGGGTCGACGGTCGAGACGATGAACTGCACGTTCGGGGCGATGAAGAAGCCGTTGCCGAGGCCCGCGATCAGCAGCGGCGGCAGGAGCTGCCAGTTGCTGATCGAGTCCGGGGTCGCGGTCAGCAGCACCAGCCAGACCCAGCCGAGCCCGATGGCGAGCAGTCCGCTGCCCATCACCAGGACGTTGCGCCCCAGGCGCGCGGTCATCCGGTTGCTCTGCGAGGAGCTGATGATGCTGCCGATCGCGAAGGGGATCGACACCAGGCCCGACTCGAGCGCGGTATGGCCGAGGCCCGACTGCCAGAGCAGCGAGATGGTGAAGAAGATGCTCGTGAAGGCCGCGAAGTAGACCAGCGCGAGGATCACCCCTCCGGTGAAGGCCGGGTGGCGGAACAGCGACGGCGGCACCAGGGGAGCGCGTCCGCGGCGGACGTGGAGGACCTCCCAGGCGCCGAACGCGGCGAGGAGCAGGACTCCGCCGGCGATCGAGAGGAAGGTCCACAGCGGCCAGCCCTCGTCCTCGCCCTGGATGAGCGGGACGAGCAGGGCGACCAGGCCGCCGGAGACGAGGACGAGGCCGAGCCAGTCGACGCCTCCGCTCGGGGCGCGGTCGCCGGCCTCGAGGTCGCGGCGGGCGGGGAGGAGGACCGCGGCGGCGATCAGGGTCGCGACGCCGATGGGCAGGTTCACCCAGAAGACCAGGCGCCAGCCGTTCTCGTCGCCGAAGGCCTGGATGATCAGGCCGCCGATGATCGGGCCGAGCGCCGACGAGACTCCGAGGACCGCGCCCATCACCGCGAAGGCCTTGCCGCGCGAGGGGCCGCGGAAGAGGAGCTGGATGTAGGCGTTGACCGCCGGGACGAAGACGCCGCCCGCCAGGCCCTGCACGATGCGGGCGATGACGAGCTGGGTGTCGTCCGCGGCCAGTCCGCACGCGAAGCTGGCGACGGTGAAGAGGGCGATGCCGCTGACGAAGACCCACTTGTGCCCGAAGCGGTCGCCGAGGCGGCCGGCGGGGATGAGGGCGAGGCCGAACGCGAGGGCGTAGCCGGAGATGATCCAGGAGAGCGTCGACTCGGAGGCGTCGAGCGTGGTGCGGATGGTGGGCAGCGCCACGTTCACGATCGTCGTGTCGAGCAGGGCGATGAACATGCCCGCGAGCAGGACGATCAGCGAGCGCCAGGCGCGCTTGTCGGGGGCGGGAGGGGCGCCGGTCGATCGGGCGGTCGACGTCTCGGTCATCGCAGGAGTGCCTTTCGAGCAGGGGGGGGAGGGGGTGGTCCGTCAGACCTGTTCGAGGGACGCGACCGGATGTGAATGCTCGCAGGAGAAACCGGGTTTCCGCACGCCGGGATCTGTGGGGGCCTTCAGGCGGAGGGCGCGCCGCAGGCTCGCCTCGCGGGGCGTCAGCGGATGCGCGACTCCGCCAGACGGGCGCAGTCGATGCAGAGCTCGGCCGTGGGCCGGGCGGCGAGGCGGGCGGCCCCGATCGGGCGGCCGCACGAGGCGCAGTCCCCGTAGCCGCCGGTGCCGAGGCGGGCGCGAGCGGCGTCGAGCTCGCGCGCCGTGCGGGCGAGAGCGTCGCGGACTCCGGCCATCCGCGACCACTCGGCCGAGAGCGGCGTGCCCTCCGGGTCGTGCTCGTCATCGGCGGTGCCGTCGGCACGGTCGCGCAGGAGCTCGGCCAGCGAGGCCTCGAGCCGGGCCGCCTCGTCGCGCGTCTCGGCCTGCCGCTCGGCCAGCAGCGCGTCGAGGAGGCGCGCCTCGTCCGGATCCATCGGCATCCGACCATGCTGCCACCCACGCGGGCGGCGGGGCATCGTTGTGCGATCCGGCGCTGACCCGGCGGCGGGCGGCGGGGCAGACTAGAGGCATGCCCGTCGTGACCGTGCTCCCCGACCGCCTCGAACTCCGCCTCACCGCGGCCGAGCGACTGCTCGCGTTCCACCGCAGCGACGTCGTCGTCGACCGGTCGAGCATCCGCTCGGCGACGGTCACCGAGGACCCCTGGATCTGGGTGCGGGGCATCCGCGCGCCGGGCACCGCGGTGCCGCTCACGCTCGCGGCCGGCACGTGGAAGTTCCACGGCGGCAAGGACTTCCTGCTGATCAAGCGCACCGCCTCGGCCGTCGTGATCGACCTGGTCGACGAGGACTACTCCCGCCTGATCGTGAGCACCAAGCACGCTCCCGAGCTGATCGCGGCCCTCCAGCTGGGGACGACGACCGCGGCGATCCCCGTGATCGAGACCGACGACCTCGTGATCGTCCCCGAGGTCGCCGAGCAGGCGGAGCGGGCCCAGGCGGCCGCCGCGGAGAAGCGCGCGAAGAAGAAGGCGAAGGCGGCGGAGGCCGCGGCCGTGGCCGCGGAGGCGGCGGGTCCGGCGACGGTGGTCGAGGGCCGGGAGGCTGCGAGCGGCGGGAGCGCGGCGGCAGCGGCGACCGCGGCTCCGGAGGCGGACGGCGCCGCGGAGGACGTCGCGGCTCCGACGGAGTCAGCAGCGGGGGCCGCCCCGAAGAGCCCGAAGGCCACTCCGAAGGCCGCTCCGAAGACGAGTGCTCGGACCGCCGCGAGCACGCCGGCCGGGTCCGGGGGGTCCGCGCCCGTGGACGTCATCGGCTCCGAGCCGATCGGGTCCGCAGCCCCGGTGAAGCCCGCGGAGCCGAAGCCCGCCGAGCCGAAGCCCGCGGAGCCGAAGCCCGCCGAGCCGAAGTCCGCGGGATCGAAGCCCGCCGAGCCGAAGTCCGCGGGATCGAAGCCCGCCGAGCCGAAGCCCGCCGGATCCGAGTCCGCCGAGCCCGCCCCCGCGAAGCCGGGGCCGGCCGCGAAGCCCGCGCCGAAGCCCCGCACGCCGGCGAAGCCCCGCGCCGCGCGCCCCGACTCCTCCGTCGGTCACGCGTCGGCCGAGCCGAGCGGCGCCACCGAGGCTGCGGAGTAGCGCACCGCCGCACGAGCAGCCGCCCCGCAGCGCCGGCCGGGGCGCCCCCTCCTCCACGCTCGAGGCGGGCGGACGCCCTCCGGCGACGCCGTGCACTCAGGCGCGGACGTCCACCAGCGTCCGACCATGCGAGCGGCCGGCGAGCACGTCCTCGGCCGCGTCGACCGCCCCGCCGAGCGGCACCGTCGTCGTCAGCTCGTCGAGCAGCTCCAGGTCGAGGTCGTGAGCCAGGCGGCGCCAGGCCTCCTCGCGGAGCTTGCGCGGCGCCTCCACCGAGTTGATGCCGGCCAGCGTCACTCCGCGCAGGATGAACGGCATCACGCTCACCGGCAGGTCCGGCCCCTGCGCGAGACCGCATGCCGCCACGGACCCGCCCCACCGCGTCTGCGCGAGGGCGTTCGCGAGCGTGTGCGAGCCGGCGGAGTCCACCGCTCCCGCCCAGCGCTCGGACTGCAGCGGCTTCCCGCCCTCCTGCAGCTCGGCGCGGTCGATGACGTCGGAGGCGCCCAAGCGCTGGAGCAGAGCGCCGTGCTCGCCGAGCCGGCCGGTCGAGGCGACGACCTCGTGGCCGAGGCGCGCCAGGAGCGCGACGGCGAGCGACCCCACGCCTCCCGAGGCCCCCGTCACCAGGACGGGACCGCTGCCCGGTCGCACGCCGTGCCGCTCGAGCGCCAGCACGGCCAGCATCGCCGTGAAGCCCGCGGTGCCGATCGCTCCGGCCCGTGCCGCCGAGATGGCGCCGGGCAGCCGGAGCAGCGACGCGGAGTCGACACGCGCCCGCTCGGCGAGCCCGCCGTCGTGGCGCTCGCCGAGGCCGGCGCCGTTGAGCACCACCCGGTCGCCGGAGTCGAAGCGCTCGCCCGCCTCGCCGTCCGCGTACTCCACGGTGCCGACCAGGTCGATGCCGGCGACGAGCGGGGTGCGGCGCACGATCCCGGGACGCCCCGCCAGCGCGAGGGCGTCCTTGTAGTTGACGCTCGAGTACTCGACGGCGATCGACACGTCGCCGTGCGAGCGGTCGGGATCGTCGCGCTCGAGGAGGCGGGCTCGGTTGGGGGTGTCGGTGTCGGAGTCGGAGTGCCGCTCGACGACGATGGCTCGGTACATGGGCCCACGCTACGCCCGCGGGCCCGCGGCCGGGCGGTCAGTTCAGGGGCCGGGTGCCCTCGGGGAGCGATCCGCCGGAGTAGAGGGCGGCGGCCGCGTCCTGGAGCGCCGTCAGGGCGACGCGCTGCGTCCACGGACCGTAGGAGACGCGGGCCAGCCCGAGCTCCTCGAAGCGGGCGGGGGACTGGGATCCGGGGACGCCGATGACGCTGACGCGCTGCCGCCCGAGGGCGGCGACGAGGGACTCCAGCTCGGCGTCCTGGAGCAGCCCGGGGACGAAGAAGCAGGTGGCGCCGGCGTCGAGGTAGGCGCGGCCGCGCTCGACGGCGTCGGCCAGGACCTCATCGCGGTCGCGGTCGCCGGCGCGGAGGAGCACGTCCGTGCGGGCGTTGAGCGCGAAGGGCACCGCCTCCTCCTCGGCCGCGGCGACGGCCTTCTCGACCGCCCGCAGCGCCTCCGGGAGCGGCTTCGCCTGATCCTCGAGGTTCGCGCCCACGACGCCGATCCCGATCGCGCGCCGGACCGTCTCGCCCGCGTCGCCGTAGCCCGCCTCGAGGTCGGCCGAGACCGGGACCTCGACGGCGGCGACGATGCGCTCGATCATGCCGAGGTGCAGCTCCAGCGGGATCCGCTCGCCGTCCTCGTAGCCGAACGCCGCCGCGATGGAGTGGCTGGCGGTCGCGAGCGCCCGGGTCTCCGGGAGCGCGGCGATCGTGGTCGCGCTGATCACGTCCCAGACGTTCACCACCTGCAGCAGCTCGGGGGCGGTGTGGAGGTCGACGAGGGTGCGCCCGCGCGCTTCGATGCTCATGGCACGAGCGTAGGGCCCGCGTGCGCGACGCAGGCCGCCGCATCGCAGTCCGCGCACACGACGAGCTGGGCGCGGCAGGAGAGGTCGGTGCAGTTGCGCATCCGGCTGGTCGGCGCGGCGCACGAGGTGCAGCGGCCCAGCACCTCGGCGTCGGGGGAGAAGGAGACGGAGCCGCGGCCGTCGAAGACGTACAGGGCCCCCTTCCACAGACCGCGGTCGCGCCGCGCCTCGGCGTAGCGGACGACGCCTCCGTCGAGCTGGTACACCTCGCCGAAGCCGCGCGCCGTCATCAGGCTCGACAGCACCTCGCAGCGGATGCCGCCGGTGCAGTACGTGACCACGGGCCGGCCCTTGAGGTGGTCGTAGACGCCGGCGTCGAGCTGCTCGACGAACTCGCGGGTGCTGGAGACCCCTGGCACGATCGCCCCCTCGAACCTGCCGATCTCGGCTTCGAAGGCGTTGCGGCCGTCGAAGAAAACCACGTCGTCGCGCTCGGCGACCAGGGCGTCCAGCTGGTCCGGGTCGAGCCGCGGAGCCGTCCCGACGACCCCGTCGGCGTCCACCCGCAGCTCGTCGGGCGCGCCGAACGAGACGATCTCGTCGCGCACCTTCACCGAGAGACCGGGGAAGTCGAGGCTGCGGCCAGCGTCGTCGAGGCCGGAGCCGTCGCTCCACTTCACCTCGAGCCCGCGGAAGGCCGAGTACTCGCGGGTGCGGCGGACGTAGCGCTTCAGGGCGTCCATTCCGCCGCCCAGCGTGCCGTTCACCCCGTGCTCCGAGATCAGCAGGCGCCCGCGCAGGCCCAGCGACTCGCACAGCTCGCGCTGCCAGAGCCGCACGGACTCGGGGTCGGCCAGCGGCACGAAGCGGTAGAACAGGAGGATCTTCGGCAGCACCGGCACATCCTACGAGGACGTCCGGACCGGGGCGCGGCGTGTGGCAGCATCGTCGGGTGCCCGACGCCTCCGCCCCCGTGCCGCACTCCCGCCTCGACGACGTCTTCGGTCTCGTCACCGGTGCGTTCGTCGTGTCGCTCGGCCTCTACCTGCTGCGCGCGAGCCAGGCGGTCACGGGCGGCACCGCGGGTCTCGCACTGCTGCTGGGGTACCCGCTCGACATCCCGTTCGGCGTGATCCTCGTCACGGTCAACGTGCCGTTCCTCGCCCTCTCGCTGTGGAAGAAGGGCTGGCGCTTCACGCTGCGGACCATGTTCTCGATCGTGCTGGTCTCGGTCCTGGCGGGCCTGCACCCGCTGGCGTTCGGCGAGCTGCGGATCGCGCCCGTCTACGGCGTCCTCACGGGCGACGTGCTCGCGGGGATCGGCCTCCTGATCCTCTTCCGGCACGGGTCGAGCCTGGGCGGATTCAGCATCGTCGCCCTGATCGCGCAGGAGCGGCTCGGCTGGCGGGCGGGCTACGTGATGATGGCGCTCGACGCGTGCGTGGTCGCGGCCGCGCTGCTGGTGGTGCCTCCGCTGAACGTGCTGATCTCGGCGGCGGGAGTGGTGGTGCTCAACCTGGTCCTGGCGTTCAACCACCGGCCCGGGCGCTATCTCGGGTCCTGACCCCCTCCGCAAGCCCTTCGGCGCGCACCGCCGGGTTCCTAGGCTGAGGGCGCGGGCCCCCGCCCGCCCTTCCCGAACGGAGAAACCGGATGTCCGACTGGACCTACGACCCCTACGCCCGCCTCGGCGAGGTGCCGACCTTCGCGCTCGAGAGCGACGACATCGCCGACGGTGCGCCCCTGTCCGCCCGCCACTACGGCGAGGGCTCCGGCGGGGAGGACGTCTCGCCGCACCTGCGCTGGTCGGGAGCCCCCGCCGAGACGAAGAGCTTCGCCGTGACGGTGTTCGACCCCGACGCGCCCACCGGCTCCGGCTTCTGGCACTGGGCCGTCTACAACCTCCCGGCCGACACCACGGAGCTCCCCACGGGAGCCGGAGCCGCCGGCTTCGAGCTGCTCCCGGCGGGCGCGCAGACGCTGCCCAACGAGATGCGGCTGCGCCAGTTCGTCGGAGCGGCGCCGCCGGACCGCGAGCACCGCTACTTCTTCGTGGTGCACGCCCTCGATGTCGAGTCGCTCGACCTCGACCCGGAGTCGACGCCGGCGATCCTCGGCTTCAACGCGCACTTCCACACCCTCGCGCGGGCGCAGATCGTCGCCACGGCGACGCCGGACGGCGCGAAGGACTGACCGCTCCGCGGGGAGCGCGCGCTACCCGAAGAGGGTGCGCGCCTCCTCGTAGCGGGCGTCCGGCACCGTCTTGAGGGTGCCGAGCGCCTCGGCGAAGTCCACGTGGTAGATGTCGGTGCCGCGCAGGGCGACCATGCGGCCCCAGTGCTCGGCGACGACGGAGTCGATGGCGGCCATGCCCAGGCGGGTCGCGAGGACGCGGTCGAACGCGGTGGGCGTGCCTCCGCGCTGGATGTGGCCGAGCGTGGTGGCGCGGGTCTCGATGCCGGTGCGCTCCTCGATGAGCGGAGCCAGCAGCTCGCCGATGCCGCCGAGGCGGGGCCGACCGAAGGCGTCGAGGCCGCGCTCGGAGTGGGCGTCGTCCATCGTGTCGAGCGAGAAGCCCTCGGCGACCACGACGAGCGGTGCGCGCCCGCGGTCCTGCGCGCTCTGCACCCACTCGACGATCTGGTCGAGGGAGGTGCGCTTCTCCGGGATGAGGATGACGTGGGCGCCCGCGGCCATGCCGGAGTGCAGGGCGATCCAGCCGACGTGGCGGCCCATGACCTCGGCGACCATGCAGCGGCCGTGCGAGTCGCCGGTGGTGCGTAGGCGGTCCATCGCGTCGGTCGCGATGCCGACGGCGGTGTCGAAGCCGAAGGTGTAGTCGGTGGCGCCGAGGTCGTTGTCGATGGTCTTCGGGACGCCGACGATCTTGAGGCCCGCGTCCGTGAGGCGCTTGGCCGCGGCCAGGGTGCCCTCGCCGCCGATCGCGATGATCGAGTCGATGCCGTTGCGGTCCATCATCTCGGCGATCTTCTCGGGGCCGCCGTTCTCGCCCTCGAAGGGGTTCGTCCGGCTGGTGCCGATGATCGTGCCGCCCTGCTTGGCGATGCCCTGGATCTCGGGGCGGCCCAGGGGCAGGAGGTCGCCGTCGGCCACTCCGCGCCAGCCGTTCCGGAAGCCCACGAACTCCTGGTCGTAGACCTTGATGCCCTTGTAGACGGCACCGCGGATGACGGCGTTGAGGCCGGGGCAGTCGCCACCGGAGGTCAGGATCCCGATCTTCACCCGCTCAGGTTAGAGGACCCGGTGAACGGATGTGCACGCGGACGACGACGGGCCCCTCCTCGCCGCCTCGAGGAAGGGCCCGTCGTCGTGCTCTGTGCTGGTGGGATTAGGTCGTGACGAGCTCGCCGTTGACGCCGCGGGGGAAGAATCCGCCGGTGCGCGTGCCGGCCGCGGGGTTCAGGTACACGATGTTGAGGACCTGGCCCGGGGTGCGGCTGAACGCGATGGAGCTGCCGTCGGTCGGGACGATGTTCGCCTGGCCGTTGACCTTGACGCCCTGGTCGAGGTCGGTCTTGCCGTCGAGGCTGTCGCGCGCGTCGGAGAGCTTGTTCGCCGAGTCGGACAGGTCGGCGGCGTAGATCGCCGAGCGGATCGCGCCCGCGTGGTACGCCTCCACCGCGAGGATGCCGGCGGCCGCGTCGAGGTAGGTCTTCGACTGGATGAGCGGGGCGGCGCCCTTGTAGGCGGTCACTCCCACGTCCTCGAAGACGAAGGCGCCGAGCAGGAAGTTCGACTCGCTCGCGAACGGGTCGAACGACTGACCGGCCTTGATCAGCCCCGCCGCAACGGCGGCGGAGTTGAAGCTGTCCTTCAGGTTGATCGCCGGGCGGGCCACCTTCGCGGTGCCCAGCGCGGCCCGCAGGAACTGCACGTGGGCCTTCTCGTCGTTCGCGACCTCGGTGGCGAAGCTCTTCAGCCACGGGGTCTTGAAGTCGACGGGGCGGCCGCCGATGACGCCGCCGGGCGTGCCCTTGCCGGTCACGTCCGAGCCGCCGAGGCCGGTGCCGTAGACGGCGCGGAGGTAGAACTCGGCCTCGAGGTACTCGAGGTTGAGGGCGAAGTTGAGGATCGAGGCGTCGCTGGGGCCGCTGGCAGCGACCTCCTCGGCGGAGGCGGTGGGCGCGGCGAGGGCCGCGGCTCCGATGCCGAGGCCGGCGACGCCGGTGGCCTCGAAGAAGCGGCGACGGTCGAGAGCGGTCTCAGAGCTCTTGACGATCGCGTTGCGGATGAAGGTCGTGTCGAACATGTGCGCATCTCCAGTGTTAGGCGGGTGCCGGGCGGCTGGAGCGCCGCCGCGACAGCGCGAAGCTACGCCCGGGACCGACCTGCTGACCAGTGGAAACGGGCGATCGGATCCGCGCATGTGTTCACGCCGTCTGAACCAATCCGCCGGGTGTGTCGCTCCGAACACGTCGTGGATGGGGGTTCTGCGGAGGAGCGTCCGATCCGGTGTCGGAGCCGCCGGTTAGCATCACTGCGTGTCGATCCCCGCCCCCGCTCCCGAGCCCTCCTGGGCGACGGTCTACGCGCCGTCGGAGCCCGTGAGCCTCGCGCTCACCCTCCGCACGCTGCTGCGGGGCTCGGGCGACCCGACCATGCTCCTCGACGCGTCCGGCTTCTGGCGGGCGTTCCGAACGCCGCTCGGCCCGGGCACGCTGCATCTGCGGCAGGCGGCGGACGGCGCGATCCACGCGCGCGCCTGGGGCGGGGGAGCGGAGTGGCTGATCGACGCGGTCCCCGAGCTCCTCGGCCACGGCGACGACTGGAGCGGGCTCGACCTGTCGGCCCACGCGCCGCTCGCCGAGGTGCTCCGCCGCTCGGCGGGCCTGCGCCTCACGCGCACGAACCTGGTGTTCGAGATGCTCGCGCCGTCGGTCCTCGAGCAGAAGGTCACGAGCACGGAGGCGTGGCGCGCCTACCGGGTGCTGGTGCGCCTCCACGGGGAGCTCGCCCCGGGGCCGGTCGCTCTGCACGTGGCTCCGAGCGCGCAGCAGTGGCGGCGCGTGCCCTCGTGGGACTGGCACCGCGCGGGAGTGGATCCGCGGCGCTCGCGGACCGTCCTCACCGCCGCGCTCGTCGCCTCCGGCCTCGAGCGGACCCTCGCGCTCGGGCGGGGCGGCGACGAGGTCGCCCGCCGGCTGCAGTCGGTGCCGGGGATCGGGCCGTGGACGGCGTCCGAGGTGATGATGCGCGCCCACGGAGATCCGGACGCGGTCAGCGTGGGCGACTACCACCTGGCCGCGGCCGTCGGCTTCGCGCTCACGGGCCGGCTCGGGGTCGACGACGACGGGATGCTCGAGCTCCTCGAGCCGTGGCGCGGGCACCGGCAGCGGGTCATCCGGCTGATCGGCTGCAGCGCAGCGAGGAAGCCGCGGCACGGCCCGCGGATGACCATCCAGGACCACCGCCGGCACTGATCCGCTCCTCCACAGGGGCGGCTCGCGGGCGAGTCGGCGCGACCACCGCGTCACGCCGCGTTCGCGCGGCGGGTCGGGCTTAGCCTCGGAGGATGCAGCAGTCGACGACCCCAGGTGTGCCCGGCAGCGACCCGGAGCGCGAGCCCGACGACGCGGCCGTGCGGAGCGGGGTCGACGCGACGATCGGTGGTCGGACGCCGGAGGGCGGCACGGGGTCGGACGACGAGGTCGAGGCCGGTGAGGCGCGCGACTCCGTGAGCGGGGCCGAGGTCGTGCCGGCGCCGGAGTCCGCGTCCGAGGACGTGGCCGAGCCTCAGGACGAGCAGGAGTCCGACGCTGAGGACGAGGACCTGCGCGAGCCCGGTGTTCAGGAGGAGGACGAGGTCGTGCGCGACGCTCAGGACGCGGCCGTGAGCGAGCCCGATGCCGACGACGAGGTCGTGCGCGATGCTGAGGACGAGGTCGTGCGCGGGCCCGACGCCGCGTCGGAGTCGGAGCACGCCGCGCCCGCCGCCGCCGAGCCCGAGGTCGACGACCGCCCGATGATCGAGCGCGTCGAGTCCCTGGTCCGCCGCTGGATCGCGCGCAGCGGCGAGTTCCCGGTCGAGCCCGCCGCCCAGCGGCTCGCGGGCGTGCTCCAGGACCCGAACGGACTCGACTTCACCGTCGGGTTCGTCGACGGCGTCGCCCGGCCCGAGGACCTCTCGGTCGCGGCCGAGAACCTCGCGGCGCTCACCGCGAAGACGCCCGCCTTCCTCCCCTCCTACCTGCGCGCGGCGATCAGCACCGGCGGCGCCGTCGGCCCCGTGCTGCCCTGGGTGGTCGTGCCCGCGGCCCGCCGGGTCCTCCGCCGCCTCGTCGGGCACCTCGTGGTCGACGCCTCGGAGGCGCGTCTCGGTGCGGCCGTCGCCGCGCTGCGCGAGGGCGGCGACCGGCTCAACCTCAACCTCCTCGGCGAGGCCGTGCTCGGCGAGCGCGAGGCCCGCCGCCGCCTCGAGGGGACCCTCCGCCTGCTCGAGCGGCCGGACGTCGACTACGTCAGCGTCAAGGTCTCGAGCGTCGTCAGCCAGCTGTCGATGTGGGCCTTCGAGGAGGAGGTCGACCGCGTCGTGGAGCGTCTCACCCCGCTCTACCAGGCCGCCGCGTCCGGAGCCGACCCCACCTTCGTCAACCTCGACATGGAGGAGTACCGCGACCTCGACCTGACGGTCGCCGTGTTCCGGCGCCTCCTCGAGCAGCCGGGCATGCTCGACCTCGAGGCGGGCATCGTCCTGCAGGCCTACCTGCCCGACTCCGTCCGCGTGCTCGACGAGCTGACCGAGTGGGCGCAGGAGCGCCGGGCCCGCGGCGGAGCCCCGATCAAGGTGCGCGTCGTGAAGGGCGCGAACCTCGCGATGGAGCGGGTCGACGCGGCCCTGCACGACTGGCCGCTCGCGACCGTCGGCAGCAAGGTGGAGGCCGACACGAACTACAAGCGCCTGCTCGACCGGGCGCTGCGGCCGGAGCGCGTCGACGCGGTGCGCGTGGGCGTCGCCGGGCACAACCTCTTCGACCTCGCCTGGGCGTGGCTCACGGCGACCGAGCGCGGGGTGACCGGCGCGGTCGAGATCGAGATGCTGCTCGGGATGGCGACCGGGCAGGCGCGCGCCGTCCGCGAGGACGTGGGACGCCTCCTCCTCTACACGCCCGTCGTGCACCCGCACGAGTTCGACGTGGCCATCTCGTACCTCATCCGCCGGCTCGAGGAGAACAGCAGCCCCGAGAACTTCCTGTCGGCCGCGTTCCGCCTCGACGACGAGGAGGTGCTGCAGCGGGAGCTCGGCCGCTTCCGCGCCTCGCTCGAGGCCCTCGACGACTCCGTCCCGCCGCCGAACCGCACACAGGACCGCCTGCGGGAGTGGTCCTCCGGCTCCGGCCGCCGCCTCGTGCAGGAGCACGCCCGCGCCGGCGAGCGGGCGCAGGACCCGGCCGCCGCGGGCCTGACGCAGGCCGTCCTCGGCCTCAGCCGCGGCTCCGGTGCGGCCGCCGCGACCGCGGGCTTCCACAACGAGCCCGACACCGACCCCGCCCTCCCCGGCAACCGACGCTGGGCGCGCCTGATCACCGAGCGCATCGCCGGGTCGACCATCGGAGCGGGCACGGCCGACGCCGCACGCGTGAGCACCGAGGCGGAGCTCCAGGAGGTGCTGCGCACGGTGTCCCGCCGCGCGGAGCGCTGGGGCGAGCGCCTGGGCTACGACCGAGCGGCCGTGCTCGACCGCGCCGGCCTCGTCCTCGCCGCGAACCGCGACCGCCTGATCGAGGTGATGGCCTCCGAGACCGGCAAGACGATCGCCGAGGCCGACCCCGAGGTCTCCGAGGCCATCGACTTCGCCCACTACTACGCCACCCGCGCCCGCGAGCTCGACGCCGTCACCGGGGCCACCTTCGTCCCCGCGCGGGTCACCGTCGTCGCTCCGCCGTGGAACTTCCCGGTCGCCATCCCGGCCGGATCGATCCTCGCGGCGCTCGCCGCCGGCTCCGGAGTCGTGGTGAAGCCGGCGCCCCAGGCCCGCCGCTCGGCGGCTGTGCTCGTCGAGGCGCTCTGGGACGCGGGCGTCCCGCAGGAGCTCCTCGCCCTGGTCGACCTCGACGAGGAGGAGCTGGGACGGGCGCTGATCACCGACCCCCTCGTGGACCGCGTGCTGCTCACCGGCTCCTACGAGACCGCCCGCCTCTTCCGCTCCTGGCGGCCCGGCCTCGCGCTGCAGGCCGAGACCAGCGGCAAGAACGCGATCATCGTCACTCCCCACGCCGACTACGACCTCGCCGTCGCCGACATCGTCCGCAGCGCCTTCGGGCACGCCGGCCAGAAGTGCTCCGCCGCCTCCCTGGTGATCCTGGTCGGCTCGGTCGCCCGCTCCAAGCGCTTCCGCGCCCAGCTGGTCGACGCCGTCACGTCGCTCCGCGTCGGCCGGCCCGACGACCCGTCGGCGGTGATGGGGCCGCTCATCGAGGAGCCCACCGGCAAGCTCCTGCACGCG
This sequence comes from Rathayibacter sp. AY1A7, assembly GCF_002930845.1. NCBI lineage: Bacteria > Bacillati > Actinomycetota > Actinomycetes > Micrococcales > Microbacteriaceae > Rathayibacter > Rathayibacter sp. AY1A7. The sequence continues at coordinate 52,884 of NZ_PSTL01000019.1, forward strand.
CTCACCACGCTCGGCGGAGGCGAGTCGTGGCTCGTCGAGCCGCAGCGCCTCGACGAGAGCGGCACGCTCTGGTCGCCCGGGATCCGCGAGGGCGTCACCGAGGACAGCTACGTCCACCTCACCGAGTTCTTCGGCCCGGTGCTCGGGATCATGCACGCGGCGACCCTCGAGGACGCCGTAAGGATGCAGAACGGCACCGAGTACGGGCTCACGGCCGGGCTCCACTCCCTGAACGCCGACGAGCTCGCCCTCTGGATCGACTCGGTCGAGGCGGGCAACCTCTACGTCAACCGTGGCATCACCGGAGCGATCGTCCGGCGCCAGCCCTTCGGCGGCTGGAAGCGCTCGTCCGTCGGCGGCGGCGCGAAGGCGGGCGGACCCAACCACCTCATCGGCCTCGGCTCCTGGAAGCCCTCGCCCGCGCGCTCCTCCTCGACACTGCACCTGCGCGGCCTCGACGACCGCGCGCGCCAGTTCATCGAGGCGGCCCAGTCCTCGCTCCGGTTCGAGCAGTTCGACCTGCTCCGCCGCTCCGCACTCTCCGACCAGCTCGCCTGGGCGACCGAGTTCGGAGTCGTCACCGACATCTCGAAGGTCGGCGTCGAGCGGAACCTGTTCCGCTACCTCCGCGTGCCGATCGCGCTGCGCCTGGCCGACGGCGGCGACCTCGGAGAGCTCCTCCGCGTCATCGCCGCCGGCCTGCTGACCCGCTCCCGAATGGACATCTCCACGTCCCTCCCGCTCCCGCCGCGGGTCCAGGAGATGCTCGGCGGCGACGAGCTCGCCGAGATGGCGGGCCTCGTCCCGCGCATCGTCGTCGAGACCGACGCCCAGTGGCTCGAGCGCGCCGCGGCCGGCCGCATCACGGCGCCGCGCATCCGCATCATCGGCGACATCGTCTCCGACCGCGTCGACGGTTACGCGGGCCCGCAGGCCCCCGGCAGTCCGACCCACGGACAGCAGGCCGTCGTCCGCCGATCGTCCGACTCGACCGGCTCCTTCACCGACGTCGTCGCCGGCATGACCCGCGGCAGCACGGGCACGCCGGTCCCGCTCACCCGCGCCGACGGATCCCGCGTCCCCCTCGCGACCGCCCTCGCCGAAGCCCTCGGCGGCGCCCTCGACACCGCCGTCTACGCCGACCCGGTCACCCCCGCCGGCCGCGTCGAACTGCTGCCCTTCCTCCGCGAGCAGGCGATCTCGATCACGAACCACCGCTTCGGCAACCCGATCGATCTGAGCGACGACGTGCTGTAGTCGATTCCACGCCCGTCCCTGACGGGCGTGGCGCGGTCGGCTTCTCGATGGGGTGCGTTCTGAGGAGCGGGGGGCGTTCGGCTACAGCGATCCGCTGGTACGCGGATCGCTGGTTCGCCTCGGGGGCGGTGCTCGCGGGGATGGTGTGGATCGAGTGTGGCGCGGTCGGCTTCTCGACGGGGTGCGTTCTGAGGAGCGGGGTGCGTACGGCTGCAGCGATCCGCTGGTATGCGGTCGCTGGTTCGCCTCGGGGGCGGTGCTCGCGGGGATGGTGTGAACGGGCGTGGCGCGGTCGGCTTCGCGACGGGGTGCGTTCTGAGGGGCGGGGTGCGTTCGGCTACTGCGATCCGCTGGTACGCGGATCGCTGGTTCGCCTCGGGGGCGGTGCTCGCGACGATGGTGGGATCAGGCTGGCGCGGGTCGGCCTCCCGACGGAGCCCCGGGACGCGGCTCGACGAGGCGCGGGGGACTTACTTGTCGCGGCAAGTAGTGGGTAGGGTGGGGGGATGAGTGCGCCCGAGACACGTTGGCTGACGCCCGATCAGCTCGACGCCTGGCTGCGCTTCATCGCGGTCGTGGAACTGCTGCCGGGCGCCCTCGACACGCAGCTGCAGCGCGACGCGGGGCTCACGCACTTCGAGTACCTGACGCTGGCGATGCTGTCCGAGGCGCCCGACCGCGCCCTCCGGATGACCACGCTCGCCGCCCGCACCAACGCGACCCTGCCCCGGCTCTCGCACGTGGTGACCCGCCTCGTCGCCCGCGGCTACCTCGAGCGCCGCCCCTGCGCCTCCGACGGCCGCGCCACGAACGCGGTGCTCACCGACGCCGGCCTCCAGAAGATCGTCGACACGGCGCCCGGTCACGTCGCGACCGTGCTGGCCGACGTCATCGATCCGCTCGACGCCGAGCAGATCCCGCAGCTGGCCGACATCATGTCGCGCATGCTCGCCCGGCTCGACCCCGAGGGCAGGATGACGGTCGACGCCGTGCGCTCCTCGCTCGGAGACCCCGACACCCGCTCCTGCTGAGCGCGCCGACCCCTCACTCCCGGGGCGGACCGGCCTCGGCCGCGGCCGGATCCGTGTACAGGGACTCCCGGACGTGCCCGTCAGGGTCCTCGAGGCCGCGCCCGCATGGAGCCGAGGTCCTGCACCGCGACCGGCTCGGCGCCGCCGGAGGCCGGCCCGTTCCCGAGTACCTCGCCGACCTCCTCCCGGCTGCCGACGCTCACCGCGAAGAGGCTCTGCACCCGGGAGCGCGCGTCGATGATCCCCCTCGACCTGGAGGTCGAGAAGGAGGGGTGCGGGACGACCATCGCGGACACGTGCTCGGAGGCGACGGAGCAGGCGGCGTCGTCGCTGAACAGAGGATTCAGGCCTGAACAGAGGATTCAGGCTCCGGCCGAGCGCCGTGGAGAACGCCCTCGAGCGCTCCGGATCCGTGAACGGGAGGTCGACGAGGATCGAGTCGACGGCCCTCCGCGTCAGTCCGGCGATCGGCCGCGCGACACGCGGGAGTCCGTGCCATCATCGCCTGGTGCAGTTCACCACGACGCTCTTCCAGATCGGCAACAACACCGGCATCGAGGTGCCGCCCGAGGTCCTCGAGGCACTCGGCGGCGGCAAGCGTCCCGCCGTCGCGGTGACGGTGAACGGCTACCGCTTCACCAGCACGGTCGGAGCGATGGGCGGACGCGCGCTCATCCCGTTCTCGGCCGAGAAGCGCCGCGAGACGCAGCTCGCCGGCGGTGACGCGATCGACGTCGTGATCGAGCTCGACACCGCGCCGCGCGAGGTCGCCGTGCCGGAGGACCTGGCGTCCGCGCTGGCCTCGGCGGGCGCTGCGGAGCGCTTCGCCGCGCTCTCGCCGAGCGCGCGGAAGGCCCACGTCACGTCGGTCGAGGGCGCGAAGGCCGCCGAGACGAGGGCGCGCCGCGTCGCCTCGATCGTCGCGGCGCTCGTCGGCTGACGGGCGCGCCACGGTCCGTGACGCGACCTCCCCGCCGGATAGGCTGCCTCCGGCGCCCCACGGCGGAGCGCCCTGGAAGCGGAGTCGGGGGACTTGATGGGTGCGGTTCGGCGTTGGGTGTTCCCGATCGTGTGGATGGTCATCATCGGAGCGGCGAGCATCGCCCTGGTGAAGATCGCGTTCTTCCCGGACGGCGCGGCCGAGGCCGATCCGACGCAGCCGACCGGTGAGATCACCGAGCCGACCGTCACGGTCGCCCGCGGCACGGTCACCAACGACCTCACCCTCCAGGGCACCGTCGCCGCCGACCCCGCCGTGCCGCTGAAGGCGACGGCGGCCGGAACGGTCGACGACGTCTACGTGCAGCAGGGCGCGGCCGTCGCGTCGGGCGATCTCATCTACGACATCCGCGTCGAGACTCCGCGCGACCCGGTCGAGACGACCGGCCCGGACGGCGCCGTCACCCTCACCCAGCAGGAGCCCTCCGTGCGCTTCGAGCGGGTCTACGCCGCGACCGGCGGCACCCTCAGCGCCCTCGGCGTCATCCACGACCAGGCCGTCACGGTCGGCGAGGTGACCGGACAGGTCGCGCCGCCGAGCTACGCCGTCACCGGCACGATCGACGCGCAGCAGCTCTACCGCATCCAGAACCGGCCGACAGAGGCGCAGGTCGCGATCACCGGCGGGCCCGCCGGCTTCACCTGCACCGACCTCACCATCAGCACCCCTCTCGCCGGAGCCGGCGAGGGCGGCACGACCGGCGGAGCGACGGACGGCGGCGGTGGAACCTCCACCGGCGGCTCCGGCACGAGCTTCACCTGCCAGGTGCCGTCGGAGGTCACCGTGTTCCCCGGGCTCGCCGCCTCGGTGACGCTCGCGGGAGGCAAGGCGGAGGACGTCCTCGTCGTGCCGACCACCGCGGTCGAGGGCACCGCCCAGTCCGGCGTCGTGTTCCGCCGGGCGGACGACGGCAGCACCGAGGAGGTCCCGGTGACGCTGGGACTCACCGACGGCAGCTCCGTCGAGATCACCGGCGGAGTGGAGGAGGGCGCCGAGCTCCTGCAGTTCGTGCCGGGCGCGGAGGAGGCGGCTCCCGACGTCCAGCTGGGCGGCGACTGCATCGCGCAGCCCGACGGCTCGGTCTTCTGCTCGTGACGATCCTCCGGCTCGAGGGGATCCGCAAGGTCGTCCCGCTGCCCGACGCACCGCCGCTGACGATCCTCGACGGCGTCGATCTCGAGGTGGGCGAGGGAGACCACGTCTCGGTCGTGGGGCGCAGCGGCTCCGGCAAGTCGACGCTGCTCAACATCCTCGGACTCATCGACGAGCCGACCGAGGGGCGGATGCTGCTCGAGGGTGCTCCCACCGAGACCCTGTCCTCGCGGGCCCGCGCGCGCATCCGCGGCGGCAGCATCGGTTTCATCTTCCAGCAGTTCAACCTGCTGGAGGGGCGGACCGCCCGCGAGAACGTGATGACGCCGCTGCTCTACGCGACCGGATCGGAGTTCTGGCGCCGCCGCGACCTCGCGGCCGAGATGCTGGAGCGGGTCGGCCTCGGGCACCGCGTGGACTCGATGCCCGGGCGCATGTCCGGCGGCGAGCAGCAGCGGATCGCGATCGCCCGCGCCCTGGTGCGCCGACCGCGGCTGATCCTCGCCGACGAGCCGACGGGCGCCCTCGACACCGACACCGGCGAGAGCGTGATGGGCCTGCTCGACCAGATCGCCCGCGAGTCCGGCTCCGCGCTGGTCACCATCACCCACGACCCGGCCATCGCGGCGCGGGCCGAGCGCCACTACCGGCTCGACCACGGCCGCCTGGGCTCGACCGCGGATGCGGGCCCCGTCGCCGAGGGGGTGGTCCTCTGATGCGCGCGCTCGTCGGGATCGCCGGCGCGATCGTCGAGGCGTGGACCGAGCTGCGGATCCACCGCGGCCGCGTGCTGCTCTCGCTGATCGGAGTCGCGGTGGCCGTCGCCGCCCTGACCGCGGTCGTCGCCGCCGGTGGCATCGCCCGCCAGGCCAGCATCGAGCAGGCCGAGCGCTCCAGCGGGCGCCCGGCGAGCCTCTTCCTCTCCGCCTACCCCTCCGGTACCGGCACCGCCGAGGTGGATGCCGACGCACTCCAGGCCGCGTGGACCGGTGCGCTCGAGCGCTACTCCATCACCTACGCGAGCCGCTCGACCTACGGCAGCGCGCGCGTCCAGTTCGCCGACGGCGCCGTCGACGTCGCGGTGCAGGCGGTCGACCAGCCCTTCGCCGAGATGCACCGGCTGAAGATCGTGGACGGCTCCTGGTTCACCGCCCGCGACTCCCAGCGCCTCGCTCCCGCCCTCGTCGTCAACGAGCGCTTCTGGGAGCGGATCGGGAGCCCGGATCTGCGCACCCACCCGGTGGTCACCCTGCTCGGCTCCGAGCGCGACGTCACGGGCGTGGTGGTCGGCGTGACTCCCTCATCGCAGTTCGAGACGGATCCGTCGATGATGATGCTCGCGGACGCCTACCCGGCGGTCGCCCGCGACGCCGACCCGCAGTACGGCGGGCAGGGCGTGCCGAACTACGAGATGTGGGTGCCGCTCGACCTGGCCGAGCCCCTCGCCGCGGCGGTGGAGCGCGACGTGGCCGGCGCCCTGGGATCCGACTTCGAGGTGTCGGTCGACCGGCAGGACTACCTGGTCTACGACTCCGACCCCTTCGGCGTGCTGACCTGGGTGATCGGCGGCGTGGCGGGCCTGGTGCTGGCGCTCGGCGCGCTCGGACTGCTCAACATCGCCCTGGTCACCGTCCGGCAGCGGATCCGCGAGATCGGCATCCGGCGCAGCTTCGGCGCCTCCTCCGGCCGCATCTTCTTCTCGATCATGATGGAGAGCGTCGTGGCGACCGTGGTCGCCGGAGTGGTCGGCGTGACGGTCGCGGTCATCCTCGTCACCAACCCGTGGACGGTGGCCTTCGTGCAGGACAACGGGATCGCCGACATCCCGCCTTTCCCGGCCGAGGCGGCGCTGCTCGGGCTCGGGGCGGCGACCCTCGTCGGCGCGCTCGCGGGCCTGGTGCCGGCGATCGTCGCCGTGCGGGTGAAGGTGATCGACGCGATCCGCTACTGAGGCCCGCCGAGGGTGACGACGAGCTCGTCGCCCTCGAGCACGGCGCGTGCGTCGGAGTAGTGCGCGATCCGGGGCAGCCCCCGGGTGCTCGCACTCTCGTGGCTCCCGACGACGATGACGCGCATGCCGGCGTCCAGACCCGCCCGGATGCCGGCCTCGGCGTCCTCGAACACCAGCGCGTCCTCGGGGGAGACGCCGAGCAGGGCCGCGGCGGCGAGGTAGCCGTCGGGAGCAGGCTTGCCGTTCGCGACGTCGTGCGCGGTGACGACCGTGTCGGGGGAGGGGACGCCCGCCGCGGCCAGACGGGCGGCCGCCAGTGCCGGGCTCGCGGACGTGACCAGGGCGACGCGCTCGCGGGGGAGTGAGGCGAGGAACGCCGTCGCGCCGGGGATCTCGACGGTGCCCTCGGTGTGCTCGAGCTCGTACGCGTCGAGCTCCGCGACGATCGCGTCGACGTCGCTGCCGGCCGGAGCGAAGCGGCGGACGCTATCGGCGGCGCGGACACCGTGAACGGCGCCGAGCACCGCGTCGTGGTCGAGAGCGAAGCGCTCGGCGAAGGCGCCCCAGATGGTCTCCACGACGGCCGTCGAGTCGACGAGCGTCCCGTCCATGTCGAAGAGGGCGGCGCGGGCTCGGAGGAGGTGGGGCATGCGTCCATCCTGGCGGTCGGCGGCCTCCGGCGCCTGCCGGTGCGGACAGCGCTCGGACAGCGCGCGATCAGCTCGCCCTCAGGCCATGCATCGTGTCGCGGCGCTACGGTGGTCCGAGATCGCGGGCAGACGCCCGGAGGGGAGTGGAGGACGCCATGACGGACGACAACGTAACCGGCACGGACCAGGGCGCGAGCACGGGCGGCGAGGCCTCCGGACCCCGCGCCGGGTGGTACCCGGACCCGGCGGGCTCGTCCCGTCAGCGCTGGTGGGACGGGACCGGCTGGACGGAGTCGCTCCGCGACGCGCCGGCGGCCACTCCCACCGCCCCGGCCGAGAGCGGGTCGGCGCAGGCCGCCGCGACTCCCGTTCCGCCGACCGCACCGACTCCGCCTGCGCCGCCCGCCGAGCGTCCCGCCTACGGGGAGACGTCGAGCGGAGCGGCGACGAGCTACGGGCAGTCGGCATCGGGTCAGTATCCGCAGCAGCCGTCGTCCGCCGACCCGCAGCAGAGCTACGGGCAGCAGGGCTACGGCCAGCAGGGCGCCGGTCAGCAGCCGCAGCAGCAGCAGCCCTCCGGCCAGCAGCAGCCGCAGCAGGGCTACGGCCAGCAGGCTCCCCAGCAGTACGGCCAGCAGGGGTACGGCCAGCAGCCCTACGGCCAGCAGCCGCAGCAGCCCTACAACCAGCAGCAGCCGCAGTACCCGGCCTACGCCGCGGCTCCCGGAGCACCCGTGCAGCAGCGCGACACGAGCATCGTCACGTCCACCCCGTGGATCTGGGTGGTGGTCCTCCTGCCGCTGCTCTCAGCGCTGTCGATCTTCCTCCTCCCGCCGAGCGCGATCGTCGACTCGTCGATGGCCTCGACCTACGGGCCGAGCTCCTCGATGGGGATGTCGACCGCCTACCTCGTCGGCCTCGGCGTGCTCCAGGTCGTCGGCTTCCTGATCTACGCGGCGGAGGTCGTCTTCGCCTTCCTCGACTGGCGCCAGCTGAAGCGAGCCGGCCTGCAGCGTCCGTTCCACTGGGCGTGGGCCTTCCTCGCCGCTCCCTACGTCTACGTGATCGGCCGCAGCGTGGTCGTGAAGCGCGTGACCGGCGGCGGACTCCTCCCGCTCTGGGTCTTCCTCGGCGTCGTGGTCGTGTCGTTCCTCATCGCGATCGGCTGGACGGTGTCGCTCTTCTCCCAGATGACGCAGGCCTTCGCTCCCGCGGGCTTCTGAACCCGTGCGCGCCCCCGATCTCGTCCTGACCGGCGGCGCCGTCTTCACCGCCGACGCCGTGCGCTCCCGAGCGCACGGCGTCGCTGTCGTCGGAGGGCGGATCGTCGCGGTCGGCGCCGACGCCTCCGACCTGATCGGGCCGCGCACCGAGGTGGTCGACCTCGAGGGCCGGATGCTCGTCCCCGGCTTCCAGGACGCCCACGTGCACCCGGTCTGGGGCGGTGCCGCGCTGCTGCGCTGCTGGCTCGGAGCGGGAGGGTCGCCCGCCGAGCACCTGGCGACGGTCGCCGAGTACGCGGCTCGGGAGAGCGGAGCGGAGTGGATCCTCGGCGGCGGCTGGAACCTGCCCGACTTCCCCGGAGGCACTCCGACCGCCCGCGAGCTCGACACGGTCGTCCCTGACCGGCCCGCCTTCCTCACCAACGCCGACGGGCACGGCGCCTGGGTCAACTCCGCCGCACTGCGCCTCGCGGGGATCGACCGCACGACGCCGGACTCCGCCGACGGCCGCATCGAGCGCCTGGCCGACGGCACCCCCTCCGGCACCCTGCACGAGGGGGCGATGGACGCGGTCCGCCGCCATCTCCCGCCCGCCAGCGCGGACGAGCTCCACCGCGCGCTGCTCCTCGGGCAGGAGACCCTGCACTCGTTCGGAGTGACGGCGTGGCAGGACGCGATCATCGGCTTCTACGGCGATGTGGGCGACCCCGGTCCGGTGTACCGCCGCGCGGCGCTGAGCGGCGAGCTGACCGGGCGCGTCCGCGGTGCGCTGTGGTGGGACCGGGGCCGCGGCGTCGAGCAGATCCCGGAGCTCGTCGAGCGGCGCGCGGCGCTCGCCGCCGACCGCTTCGCGCCGACGACCGTCAAGATCATGCAGGACGGGGTCGCCGAGAACTTCACGGCGGCGATGCTCGAGCCCTACCTCGACGGGCACGGCGGCCACGGTCACGGCGACGGCCTCTCGATGGTCGACCCGCGCCTCCTGAACGAGGCCGTGCCGCTCCTGGACGCGGTCGGGTTCCAGGTGCACTTCCACGCGATCGGCGATCGTGCCGTACGCGAGTGCCTGGACGCGGTCGAGCGGGCGATCCAGGCGAACGGGCGCCGCGGCAACCGCCACCACCTCGCCCACCTGCAGGTCGTGCATCCGGACGACCTGCCGCGCTTCCGTGCGCTCGACGTCACGGCCAACCTGCAGATGCTGTGGGCCTCGCTGGAGCCGCAGATGGTGGAGCTGACGCTGCCGTTCCTCGGTGAGCGGCGCGGCTCGTGGCAGTACCCGTTCGGCGACCTGCTCCGCTCGGGCGCGGTGCTCGCCGCGGGGAGCGACTGGCCGGTGTCGACGCCCGACCCGCTCGCCGCGATCCACGTCGCGGTGAACCGGCTCTCGGCGCCGTCCAAGCGCGAGCCGGGGTGGAGCGAGGAGGTGTTCCTCCCGGAGCAGCGCCTCGACCTCGCCACCGCCCTCTCCGCCTCCACGGCCGGCTCGGCGTGGGTGAACGGCCTGGAGGGCGAGTCGGGCTCGATCGCCGTGGGGCTCGCGGCGGACTTCGCCCTGCTGGACCGGGACCCCTTCGCCGGCGACCCCGGCGCGATCGGGGACACCCGGGTGCTGGGCACCTGGATCGGCGGCGAGCGCGTCCACACCGCAGCGGACGCGCCCGCCTGATCCCGGGTCGTTCAGGAGGCGGTCAGCAGGTGATCGCTCCGCCGATGATCCCCGCGAGCAGCCCGCCGGTCGCGGAGGCGATCGCGCCGGGACCGGAGATCGCGCCGATCACCCCGCCGGTCGCGGCACCGCTGACGCCGCTCCCGGCGACGCAGTGGCCCCACTCGGGCGAGCTCCAGTCGCTGTTCAGGTGCAGGCCGCCCGCCGCCGAGCGGGACGCCGAGTCCGGGGCGAAGTGGAAGGTGAGCGTGTCGGAGTCGTCGATCGACCAGTGGCCCGACACGGTGCGGCCGCGTCCGACGTCGATCCTCTCCGGGAGTGCGTCGGACGTCTCGGCGCCGTCCGTGAAGCCGACCCCGCCGCCCGCCAGCTCGACGATCCGCGTGCCGTCGGTGACGTCGAAGGTCACCGTCGACGCCGATCCGCCCCGCGCCTCGAGGTGCACCCGGCTGCTCGTCTCCTGCCTCGCCGGCTCGGCGTGCGCGGCCTGCGCTGTGAACAGCGGCACCGCCAGCAGAGCGGCCGCCGCCGCGACCAGTGCCGTGCTCGTCCTCTGTCGTTCCATCGTCGTTCCCTCCCTCGGATTCCGATCCAGGAGGGAGGGCTCAGCGCCGCCGGTCGACGAGGGCGAGGACGACGGACGCCACCGCTGCCGCGACGGCCGCGGTGACCACGACGTCCCACGGATCCTCGGCGCCCACCGCGGTCGCGACGAGGTGCCCGGCCAGGACGCCGACGAACAGTGCCGGCAGCATCAGCCAGATGCGCCGTCTCCGTCGTGCCGCCGTACCGGCCTGTTCCCTGTCGCTCATGCTCGCCCTCCTGGATTCACCATACAGGTATGGAGTACCAGGCGGTCGCGACGCGCGTCGAGGAGGTGGCGCGATCCGTCAGGCCTCGCTGCGCTGGATGAGGCGGGAGAGGACGATCGCGGAGCGCGTGTGGTCGACGTTGGGCGCGATGCGGACCTTCTCGAGGGCGAGCTCGAGGCTGGGGATGTCGCGCGAGCGGATGTGGACGATCGCGTCGGCGGAGCCGGTGACCGTGCCCGCGTCGACGACCTCGGGGACCGCGGAGAGGATGCGGCGGAGCTCGTCCGGAGCGACGGTGCCGCGGCAGAAGAGCTCGACGTAGGCCTCGGTGGCCATGCCGTCGACCGCGGGGTCGACCTTGATCGTGAAGCCGCGGATCACGCCGTCGGCCACGAGGCGGTCGACGCGGCGCTTCACCGCGGAGGCGGAGAGCCCGACCACGCCGCCGATGTCGCCGTAGCCCGCGCGGGAGTTCTGGCGCAGCAGATCGAGGATCTTCCGATCGATGTTGTCCATGCTCCGAGGATAGGCGCGGCCGGAGCGGCGCCTGGACGGCAGCAGAGTGCCACTGGAGATTCGTGACGCCCGGCTATATAGTTGCTTTCGGTCAATAGTTGATCGCGGTCAACTAGAACCGCCGCCGTGCTGAAGAGGAGCCCATGTCACACCCCGAACACCGCGCCGCATCGCGCGGAACCACCGCGCCGCACGCCCCCGCCGGGCCGGACGGCGCCATGTCGCACCGCCAGGTGCTCGAATCGCTCAGCGGCCTGCTGCTGGGCATGTTCGTCTCGATCCTCGCGGGCACGGTCGTGTCGACCTCGCTGCCCCGGATCATCTCCGACCTCAAGGGCGACCAGAACGCCTACACCTGGGTCGTCACCGCGACCCTGCTCGCGACCACGGTCTCCACCCCGCTCTGGGGCAAGTTCGCCGACCTGTTCAACCGCAAGCTGCTGATCCAGCTCGCCCTCGGGCTGTTCGTCATCGGCTCCGCTCTGGCCGGCTTCTCGCAGGACACGAACATGCTGATCGTCTTCCGCGTGTTCCAGGGCCTGGGCGCCGGCGGACTCGCCGCGCTGAGCCAGATCATCATGGCCGACATCATCAGCCCCCGTGAGCGCGGCAAGTACGCCGGCCTCTTCGGCGGCGTGATGGCGATCGGCACCGTCGGCGGCCCGCTCCTGGGCGGCGTCGTGACCGACGCGTTCGGCTGGCGCTGGAACTTCTTCATCGCGATGCCCGTCGCGATCGTCGCGATCGTCCTCCTCCAGATGACCCTCCGCCTCCCCGCGCACCCGAAGCGCAAGGTGCGGATCGACTACCTCGGCGCCGTGCTCATCGCGGGCGGAGTCTCGCTCCTGCTGATCTGGGTCTCCCTCGCCGGCAAGAACTTCGACTGGGCCTCGTGGGAGACCGCGGTCATGGTCGGCGGCGCCGTCGTGCTGCTCATCGCCGCCGTGATCACCGAGCTCACCGTGGCCGAGCCGATCATCCCGATGGGGATGTTCAAGAACCGCACCTTCAGCCTCGCCGTCGTGGCGAGCATCTCGGTCGGCGTCTCGATGTTCGGCGTCGCCGTCTTCCTCGCGCAGTACATGCAGCTGGCCCGCGGAGCCACGCCGACCCAGTCGGGCCTGCTCACCATCCCGATGATGGCCGGCCTGCTGATCGCCTCGACGATCTTCGGCGGGATCATCTCCCGCACCGGCAAGTGGAAGGCGATCATGATCAGCGGCGGCGTGCTCGCCGTGATCGGAACCTCCCTCCTCAGCACCCTCCGCTACGACACGGACCTGGTCCTCGTCGGGATCTACATGGCCGTCCTCGGCGCCGGCCTGGGCATGCTGATGCAGAACCTCGTCCTGGTGGTGCAGAACTCGATCGAGGTGAAGAACCTCGGCGTCGCGACCAGCGCGGTCACGTTCTTCCGCAGCCTCGGCGGCACCGTCGGAGTCTCGGTCCTGGGCTCGATGCTCGGCACCGTGATCGCCGACCGCATCAAGACCGGCATCGCGGGGCTCGCTCCCGCCGACCAGGCTCTCGCCGCGCAGGCGCTGGGCAGCGGCACGATCCCGCAGCCGGCCACCCTGCCCGACGCCGTGCGCGTCGTGGTCGAGAGCGCCTACGGGATCGGCGTCGGCGACGTGTTCCTCTACAGCATCCCGCTCGCCGTGGTCACGCTGATCGCCGTCGTCCTCCTGCCCAACGTGAGCCTCGGCTCGAAGAACGCGGTGCAGCTCAAGGCGGAGCCGACCACTCCGCTGCAGGCCGCGGAGGACGCCCTCATCGCCGCCTCGGACGGCCAGGCGGCGCTCCGCCCCGTCGGCCAGGCCCGGCGGACGGACGACGCGACGCACGCCCGGGAGGGTCGCGAGGCCACTCCCGCCGGACACGGCCGCCACGCCGACGAGGAGCGGCAGGAGGAGCCGATCGGGCACGCCCGGCACGCTGCTCCCACCGGCTCCGTCGACGTGATCGAGCGCTCCTGATGCCCGCCGCCGCGCCCTCGGCCGAGGCGCTGCACGAGGTCGAGGAGCAGATCACCGTGCTCGCCGTCCAGGTGCGCCTCGCCGTCCGGGACGCGGCGGCGTCGATCGACCCGGCGCTGCCGCCCTTCGGACTGCGGCTGCTGCGGATCCTCGAGCGCTGCGGTCCGGTCCACTCCGGCGCCGCGGCGGAGCGGCTCGGGGTCGACCGCAGCGCGATCAGCCGCCAGGCCCGCCAGCTCGCCGAGCTGGGCCTGGTCGAGATGACCTCCGATCCCGCCGACGGCCGAGCGCGGTTCCTCTCGCTCAGCGCGGCGGGATGCGAGCGGATGCGCGACCTCGGGGGCCGTCAGCGGCAGCGGATGCAGGAGGCGCTGAGCGCCTGGCCCGAGGAGGACCTGCGCGCGTTCGCGGGATACCTGGAGCGGCTGACCGCGGCGGAGTGAGCCGCGTGATCTGAACGAGTGGCGCGGACCGATGCGGTCCGCGCCACTTCTGCGTGCCGCCGGACGCGGCGCGGGCGCGCTGACCGCGCGCCGTCTCGCGCCACCCGGTGCCGACGCCGTCGTGGTCGTTCTACATTTCCTGAGATGTTCTCACTCAGGAGGCGATGACCCTGTTCTCTTTCGACCATGCAGCAGCGGCGGAGCTGGTCCGCGCCTCGGACGAGGCGGCGGAGGCGCTCGCCTCCCAGGAGCTGCTGAGGTCCGTCGCTGCCGAGTACGCACTGGGCGAGTTCCGCGGCGCGTACGCCGAGCTGTTCCGCCGTGTCCGCCTCTGCGACAGGGAGAACCGCGGTCGGCTGAGCGCCGAGCTGCACGAGCTCGCCGACACGGTTCGGCTCGTGGCACGGAAGGCCGAGGAGGAGCGTCGGCGCCGGGAGGAGTACGCGGCCTGGGAGCGGCGGGCGGACGAGCGCGAGCAGCAGCGCCGCCTCGATCCGGTCGCGGCCCTCGCGGCGGGAGTCGACGAGGTCGTCGACCGGCCGCCGTCCGATCGGCCGGTCGTGCCTCCGCCGATCCGTGCGCTGTTCTCCCCCCGGTCGGTGCCCCGCACGTCCCCGGGCGGCCCCGCCGCGGGAGGCACGACCTCCGCCGACCCCGAGCGCCTCGACGTCTTCGTCTCGCAGACCCGGCAGGCGGACGAGGCGATGCGCTCCCGGCTCCAGGATCTGATGGCCGCCTGGGGAGCCTTCGGCAACCGCTGCTCGTGGGCGCCGGTCGAGTCCTTCTCGGTGCTCCGGGGCTTCCGCGAGCTGCTGTCGATCGGTGCGGCCGACGCGACCTGGGTCGAGCAGATCTCCCTGGCCTTCACCGCCGCCGGGGGAGCGGCGCTCTCCGTTCCCGTCCTCGACGCCGTCGGCACCCTGGCGCGGCCCCGGGGCGGCCGGAGCCTGCTCGACTCCCTCGCGGCGCTCTCGTCCGACGATCTCGCGACACTCCTGGCGGCGTCGCCCGACCTCGCGGCGCGCCTCGGGCGACTGGCTCCGACCCTCGTGAACGACTGGTGGCGGAGCCTCGACTCCACGGACGGCGCGCGCTTCTCGCCGCAGCAGGAGGCGCTGGTCGCCGGTCTGCCCGGGGTGATCGGGAATCTGGAGGGGGTGCCCTACCGCGCCCGGGCGAGGGCGAACGAGAGGGCGCTGAGGGCGCGGATCGCGGCGCTGAGGAGCGAGGCGGCGGGCCTGCGCGGGAAGGCGGGCGACGGGGAGCGACTCGCGGCGGTGGAGTCGCAGCTGGTGGCGCTGAGGGACGTGCGGGCATCGCTGCGGCGCGGTCTCGGTCAGGACTCGCGCTTCCTCGTCTCCCTGACCGCCGACGAGGCTCCGCTGGCCGCTGTCTCGATCGGCGATCCCGACACCGCCACGAACGTCACCTACGCCGTCCCCGGGATGGGGCAGACGACGGAGAGCATGACCCGATGGGCGAAGGCGTCGCAGAATCTGCAGTCGCTCCTCCCGCCCGGCAGCGCCGTCGTCTCCTGGATCGGCTACGAGACCCCGCCGATGGCGCGGCTCGGCGGGAACGGCATGGACGTCCTCACCTCGAACCAAGCCGTCGCCGGCGGCGCCGCACTCGCCTCGGCTGTCCAGGGGCTCTCCGCGGTCCGGGGCGACGACCTGCCGAAGCCGAACGTCGTCGCCCACTCCTACGGCAGCACCGTCATGGCCGTCGCCGCCTCGCGCTCGGACGTCGAGCTCGGGGTCGTCGTGACGCTGGGCTCGGCCGGCCTCCCGGACAGCGTCGACGAGGCGAGCGACCTGCACGCGGAATCCGTCTTCGCGGGGCAGGCGCGGGACAAGTACCTCGGCGAGACCGAGAGCGGCGACGAGGCCGCGTGGATGGGCCGCGCCTTCAGCTGGAACCACCATACGGATCCCGCTGACGAGGACTTCGGCGCGCGCGTCTTCGGTGTGGAGACCGGAGGCGACGCCGGGAGGATCGTGACGGATCACGCTGCGCTGAAGAGCGACGACGGCGATCTCGCGGGGTACCTCGACACGAACACCGAGTCCCTGCAGAACGCGGCGTGGGCCGTCTCCCGGCGACTCGACCTGCTGACCGAGAACCGGCCGCTCGGACCGACCGCCTTCCAGAAGGCGGTCGTGGGAGCCTCCCATGGCGGGTAGAGGCTCTCCTCAGCGGACGGGCGTCGCGCTGACCGTCGCCGCTCTGCTCGTGATGTCGATGAACGCTTGTGCAACGGAGAAGGAGGCGAGACCGGTGAGCACGATGAGTCCTCGGGAGGGTCGGGATCGGGTGGTGGAGTTCGTGCGGGACTCCGCGGGGCGGCTCGATGTGGAGGGGTGGTGGCCGCGGAGCGGCGCGGCCAGGCCCGATGTGTGCGGCCCCGGCGACCGGGTGAGCGGTGCGAGCTACAGCTACGCCTGGTGGGCCCCGGCGGGCACCGATGTCGAGGGGGATGCGCGGAAGGTCGCGGACTACTGGGAGTCGCTGGGGATGACGGTGAGAGTGACCGATTCGACTCCGCGCCCGACGGTCTACGGGCAGGGCGGACCGGTGCTGCGGGCGAGCTTCGTCACCGGCGCTGTCGAGGAGATGTACATGATCGGGGCGGAGATGCCGTGCGCGCCCGGCGATTTCGAATCACTCCTCCTCGAGGACGAGGCTCAGCGCGCGGCGGGCGCGGTCCTTCCGGGTGATGAAGGGGTCGTCCCGAAGCCGGATCCGTGGGACCTCCCACTCCAGTCCGATCCGTCGGGTTCCGGCTCGGAGGGATGAGCCGCCCCGTCCACCGCGTCCGGATCGGAGATGCCGACGTCGCTTCCGTTGCCGGGGGAGGGGTCGGCCTCAGCGCGGTGCGCCCACCAGCTGCGCGACGTGCACGACGAAGGCGCGGCGGCGGTCGCGCGTCTCCTCCCCGCCCCGGGAAGCGAAGGGGGTGAGGTGCCAGATCTCGCAGAGGCCGAGGAGGGCGATGAAGAGGTCGTCGGCGGACCAGCTCGCGTCGACGACGCCGGCGCGCTGCCACTCGAGGACCCGGGCCTCGGGGGCGGGGACCCCGCCGAGCTGCTCGCCGGCCTCCTCCCAGACGCCGGCTCCCTCCAGGCGCGCCCAGGTGAGCAGGCGCAGGAACTCCGGGTGCTCCCACACGTGGTCGAACATGCGGCCCGCGAGGTCGGGGAGGTCCGCCGCCTCGGCGAGGAGCGTCTCGTCGAGAGCGCCGAGCGCCTCGACGACGGTCGCGACGAACAGGCCGCGCTTGCAGCCGTAGTAGGCGTAGAGCCGCTCCTTGTTCAGACCCGCGGCCGCGGCCACACGGTCGACCCGGGCGCCCGCGAAGCCGTGGGCGGCGAACTCGACGGAGGCCGCGCGGAGGATCCGCTCGCGCGCGGGCAGCGCCGCATCGGATGTCGGCTCCATGGTTCACCTCCGGGCGCTCGAACGATACACTCTTCTTCGCCCAACCAACTGGTTGGGGTGGTTCGGCCCCGATGACGCGGCTCGGATCCGGACCCGCCGGTCCCGCTCCGCTCCGTGTGAAAGGCCGCCATGCCCTCCCCGTCCGCTCCCTCCTCCGCCCGCCGCTGGTGGGTGCTCGTGATCCTCGCGCTCACGCAGCTCGTCGTCGTGCTCGACGGCACCATCGTCACGATCGCCCTCCCCGCCGCGCAGGCCGATCTCGGCCTCACCGACGTCGAGCGCCAGTGGGTCGTCACCGCCTACGCCCTCGCGTTCGGCGCGCTCCTGCTCCTGGGCGGCCGCATCGCCGACTACACCGGCCGCAAGCGCACCTACCTGATCGGGATGATCGGCTTCGGCGCCGCCTCCGCCTGGGGCGGCCTCGCCACCTCCGGCACCGAGCTGATCGCCGCCCGCGGGCTGCAGGGCGCCTTCGCCGCGCTGCTCGCTCCGGCCGCTCTGGCCCTCCTCACCGTCTCCTTCCCCTCCGGCCGCGAGCGGGGCACGGCCTTCGCCGTCTTCGGAGCGGTCGCCGGAGCGGGCGCCGCCGTCGGCCTCGTGCTGGGCGGGCTGCTCACCGAGTTCGCCGACTGGCGCTGGTGCCTCCTCGTCAACGTCCCCGTCGTCGTGGTCGGCGCGATCGCCGGCCAGCTGCTCGTCACCGAGAGCCGCGCGGAGGGGCGCAACCGCTTCGACGTCGCCGGGACGATCACCGTCGCGCTCGGGCTCGCGAGCGTCGTCTACGGCTTCACCCTCGCCGAGCAGGGCTGGCTCCGCGTCGACACCCTCGGCTTCCTCCTCGTCGGCGTGCTGCTGCTGGCCCTCTTCGTGCGGATCCAGGCCCGCTCCGACCACCCGTCGCTGCCGCTGCGCATCGTCGCCGACCGCGTCCGCGGCGGAGCCTTCCTGGTCCAGGCGATCGTCGGCAGCGTGATGATCGGCTCCACCCTCTACCTGACCCTGCACCTGCAGCTGGTTCTGGGCCTGCCGCCGCTCGAGGCGGGCCTGGCCAATCTGCCGATGACGGTGACGATCATGATCGTCGCCGGAGTCGCCGCCAAGCTGCTGCCGCGCACCGGCCCGCGCGTGCTGATGATCGTCGGCCCGCTGATCGCGGCGGCCGGGCTCCTCTACCTGAGCCGCATCACCCCCGAGGGTGGCTACCTCCTCGAGGTGCTGCCCGCGCTGATCCTCCTGGGCATCGGCATGGCGATGGTCTTCGTGCCGCTGCAGAACCTCGCGCTCACCGGAGTCGCGGCCCACGACGCCGGTGCCGCCGGAGCGACCGCCAACGCCGCCCTGCAGATCGGCGGCTCGATCGGGCTGTCGATCTTCACGACCCTCTACGCGGGAGTCGCGGGTGAGCAGCAGTCGCCGGTCGCCTTCGTCGACGGCTACTCCGCGGTCTTCGTCGCGGCCGCGATCGGGCTGGTCGTGGCCTCCGTCGTCGCCGTCGCGATGATCCGGGTGAAGAAGGAGGAGTTCCTCGCTCAGGCTCCGAAGGAGGCCGTCGCCCACCTGGGCTGATCCCGGCCTAGGCTCGGAAGCGCTATGCAGCCACTGACCGAGACCGAGATCCGCGAGTCCTTCGTCAACGCCTCCCGCAAGGAGGTCGCCGATCTCGCGCTGCCGAAGGACTTCGA
Source organism: Rathayibacter sp. AY1A7 (assembly GCF_002930845.1). Taxonomy (NCBI): domain Bacteria; kingdom Bacillati; phylum Actinomycetota; class Actinomycetes; order Micrococcales; family Microbacteriaceae; genus Rathayibacter; species Rathayibacter sp. AY1A7. The sequence goes on from NZ_PSTL01000019.1 coordinate 71,624, forward strand.
CGCGCTCGACTGGTCGGTCATCGACCATCTCGGCTGGCGCGACCGGAGGATGGGCCGCCGCGCCTACGTCGTCGTGCCGCTGGAGGAGCGCCTCGTCGGGGTCCTGCTCACCCAGGCCGACGCCCTGCCGCGCTCGCGGGCGCAGTGCTCGTGGTGCCGCGACGTGCAGCTCCCGAACGACGTCGTCTTCTTCGGGGCGCGGAAGGCCGGAGCGGCCGGGCGGGCGGGGGACTCGCTCGGCACGCTCGTCTGCTCCCGCTTCGAGTGCTCGGTGAACGTGCGGCGGCGCCCATCGGTGGCCTACATCGGCTTCGACCTCGAGGCGGCGCGAGCGCAGCGGATCGCGACTCTGCGGGCGCGCACCGAGGGCTTCGCGCGCGAGGTGCTCGGCGAGGCGTGCCCGCGCTCAGCGGCGCGTTGACGCGCGCACGTGCATCCGCTCGCCCTGGCGGCCGAAGAGGCTGAGGAACTCGACCTGCTGCTCGTCGGCGCGGCCGAACCAGTGCGGCACCCGGGTGTCGAACTCGGCGGCCTCGCCGGCCGGCAGCACCAGATCGTGCTCGCCGAGCCGCAGGCGGAGCCGCCCGCTCAGCACGTAGAGCCACTCGAAGCCCTCGTGCGCGCGCTGCTCCGCCGGCTCCGTCACCGGCCCGGCCGGGAGCGTGTGCTTGAACGCCTGGAGCGCACCCGCGTCGCGGCTGAGCGGCTGGATGAGCATGCCGTTCCGGCGCAGCGGCCGGCCGTGCACGCGGGGATCCTCCGGCGCGGCGCCGACGAGCTCGTCGAGCGGCGCCCCGAGGGCGCGGGCGATCGGGAGGAGCAGCTCCAGCGTCGCGCGACGGCCTCCGCTCTCGAGGCGCGAGAGGGTGCTCGCCGAGATGCCGGTTTCAGCCGCGAGGGACGCGAGCGTGCGGTCGCGGCGGGTGCGCAGGCGCCGGAGCCGTGGTCCGACGGCGGCGACGATCTCGTCGTCGGAGGGGGCGGGCGGGGT